>DBEWTR010000074.1:0-6152 GCA_048205775.1 Collinsella sp.
GTTGAGGCCGCTGGGCTGATGTGGGGGCGCGTGGCTGTTGCGGGCCCTGGTCCCGGCGGCGGCCTCGGCGCTGCGCGCCTGCTGCCTTGGGTGACTTTGGGGTCGATTGGGGTTGTCTGCACAATTCGCGGTATTATGTTGCGGAGTTTTGAAAGGAGCCGCTGGTGGTCACGACGACGTTTGCTTCGCCTTTGGGCGAAATCTTGCTTGCCGCTGATGGCCGCGGTCTGACGGGGCTTTGGTTTGAGGGACAGGAGCATTTTGGCTCCACGCTTCTCAAAGAAGATCCTGAACATGTTGAAGGCGCCGATGCAGTTTCTGGTGCTGGCGGCATGTCGTCGGTGAGTCCTGCAAATGGTGCGGCTTCTTCGGTGCTTGAGCGTTCGTGGGCTTGGCTGAATGCTTATTTTGCAGGGCAGGAACCTCGGTTTACGCCGCCGTTGCATTTGATTGGCACGGCGTTTCAGCGTGAAGTTTGGTACGAGCTGCTTTCTATTCCGCGTGGCGAGGTCGCTACGTATGGCGAGATCGCCCAGCGTGTTGCGGCTCGACATCGTGTGCCGGGAAATGAGACACCCGTTGTGTCTCCCCGTGCCGTGGGGGCCGCGGTCGCTCGCAACCCTGTTTCGATTATTGTGCCATGCCATCGCGTGGTGGCGGCCGACGGCTCGCTTAACGGATATGCCGGCGGGCTTGATCGCAAGGAGTGGCTGCTTCGGCTTGAGGGCGCGTACGAGGAGTAACACTCGAGCGCTTTGCATAGCCAAGATGCCGTGAAAGAACGGGACATGCTTTCCGAATGGAGGCTCAGACGGAAACTACGTCCCGGAATTCCGTTTTAAAGCGGGATGCGCTTTCCGAATGGCGTTCCAAGCGGAAACCGTGTCCCGGAATACAGCCTCAGAGTGGGACACCGTTTCCGGCTGAGACCACCTGCCTGGACATCGATCTACGCCCGCTCCTGCAGGGCGTAGATGGACTTATCCATGTTGAACAGGTAAGCCACAACGCAGACAATAATGAACATCGGCAAGTTACCAAAGCCGAAGACTTCGCAGCCAATAAGGATGGGTGCGAGCAGCGTATTGGTGGCGCTGCCAAAGACGGCTGCGTAGCCCAGTGCGGCGCAGAGCTCGACGGGCATGCCGAGTTGAGCCTCGTTATGGCGACATCTGGGTAACAGAAAGGCCCGCGTTCCTCAGAGGCAAGATAGGCAATTCTGCTTCTGAGGTAGATCTCAATTCTGCCGACCGCACTGCCGACCGCATCAAACATTAACTGCCGGAGGGCTCGGTCAAATTCATACGTGTAGATGATGGTTTCGAATGTTGTGCCTTCGCGAAAGATGGTAATCCCGGACTTGCATTTGGTTTTGTAGGGAAACCAGTAGGCCGACAGTCTGTAGTGGTTGGCTTCGACCAAAGCTCGCTCGAGTTCGCTTTGATCAGAGCACTTAAGACCCTTGTTTTCTGTCAATAGTGCTATTTGTTCGTTGATGGATATCCGCGACTTCTGGTATTTCATTAAGCCTCTTGATAGAAAAAGAGCTGGAGTTGCGCATCGTTGAGAGGCTTTCCAGCTTTAGCAAAACAAACTTATAAGATGCGACGGGCCGCGTCAAGATAATTACCGGACGGCCTAGGAGGCGGCTGGTTGGCTGGCTTAAAACCCAGCGCGTGAAATGACGCTCCACGCTATTCAGCGCGCTTGATAGGATGACGAACCACAGTCTTAAGTTTCTCCGGCGCACACTTGCGTGGATCGGAAAGATAGATTTCGTGATGTAAACGGGTGTCTGAGAAGTCGGGGACATAGCCCTGCTCGGTCGCATATTCATGCATGGCGTCTACGGTTGCCGGCTCGCTGTCGTAGGGTCCGGTATGCATGCATTGAACGCAGAGACCCTCGTCAACTTTAAGCAGCTCGACGGCAGAAAAGTCCAGTTTCTTTTTGGCCGTGGCTTCCGCGACCGCCCAGTCAAAGTCATCCTGAGTGACGAAATCGGGCAGGCGGATGCACGAGATAAAGTTGAAATCGTCCTTGCGTACATAATCGATGTCGCCGCTCGGGGAGTCTTGCCACCAGAAGCCCTCGAGCGGCGGTACCACAAAGTCGAAATAGCCCTCGATACTCCTTGAGCCTTTCTTTGACATCTTGACGGTATAGGCGATGCCGTAAAGCAGCGGCAGGGCATTTTGATACTCGCCACCTTCGGTATTTGGGTCGCCCTTTCCGCGAACGGCAACGTAGCTCATAGGCGGGACAGTTACGATACTCGGCTTGCTCGCAGGTCTGTAGAGCTCCTTGCATTCCTTCTTAAAGTCGAACGCCATGTTGGCCGCCTTTCTGCGTATTGGCCTGCTTAGATAGCTGAATCATATCATAGAAACGAACAGCTGTTCGAATGATTTGGCTGACAGATTGAGATGCGTGCGTTGTGTTTGGCGGTCGGCCTGACCCCATCGATGATTTCTCTGCCTCCCCGGCGCCTCATCTATAGCTGCCGTTTCCCCATATAGAACCTGCCAAAATAAACCCGTCCCTTTTTAGTCGGTGCGAAATGGGTAATACTAAAGAGTTATCCGACCAGATGGGAACCGATCGATGGCTTATATCGAATTCAAAGACGTCATCAAGGCATACGGCGAGGGCGACGCCCGCATTCACGCACTCGACGGCGCGAGCTTTACGGTCGAGCGCGGCGAGCTCGCCATCATTTTGGGTGCTTCGGGTGCCGGCAAGACCACGGCGCTCAACATTCTGGGCGGCATGGATACGGCGACTTCCGGCACCGTGACGGTGGACGGGCGCGATGTGAGCTCCGCTAACGAGGCGCAGCTCGTGGAATACCGCCGCGCCGACGTCGGCTTTGTCTTCCAGTTCTACAATCTGGTCCCCAACCTGACGGCGCTCGAAAATGTTGAGCTTGCGGCGCAAATCTGCCCTGATTCGCTCGATGCCGAGCAAACGCTTTGCCAGGTTGGCTTGGGTGAGCGCCTCGCCAACTTCCCCGCGCAGCTTTCGGGCGGCGAGCAGCAGCGCGTGTCCATTGCCCGCGCACTGGCAAAGAACCCCAAGCTGCTTTTGTGCGACGAGCCCACGGGCGCACTTGACTATAAAACCGGCAAGCAGATCTTGCAGCTGCTGCAGGACACTTGCCGCAAGCAGGGCATTACGGTCATCATCATCACCCACAACTCCGCGCTGGCGCCCATGGCCGATCGCCTGATCCGCTTTAAGAACGGTCGCGTGGAGAGCGAGACGGTCCAGCAAAATCCCGTGCCTATCGAGACGATCGAGTGGTAGCGCCCATGGACCAAGACCGCCAAAACAGCCTACGCCGCGACGCGCAGAACACGGAGCGCGAGCAGGATTTTACGACCTACCGCACTGCCCAAAGCTCAAACGATATGGTGCCGACGGTTTTTCGCCGTGGCATCTACCGCACAATCCGAGGCAGTCTTAAGCGCTTTTTGTCAATCGTGGTCATCACCGCGCTCGGCGTGAGCGTGATGTGCGGCCTCAAGGCGGGTTGCGAGGATCTGTGCGATTCGGTCGACGCTTACTTTGACCAGCAGAATGTTTATGACATTAACGTGCAGTCGACCTATGGCCTGACTGACGATGATCTCGACGCCATACAAGAGGTCGATGGCGTCGAAACGGCCGAGGGCATCTACACCGAGACCGCCTACACCGCCGTGGGTACAACGCGTGAGCGCGTGGTCGTGCAGAGTCTCTCCAAGGAGAACATCGATCAGCCGGTGCTCGTGAACGGCGATTTGCCCGAGAGCGCTGATGAAGTCGCGGTGACTTCGAAGTTCCTGAAGGCATCGGGCAAGAAAATCGGCGATACGGTGAGTTTTGCCGCCAATGACGCGAGCTCGTCCAATCAAAGCGCCAAGGACCAGTTTGCCGCGGGCGATTACACCATTACGGCCGAGGTCCTCGACCCCACTGATGTGAGCTCCGACTCGACAGTCAACGCCTTTCGCGCTGCTTCGGCGGCGGACTATAAGTTCTATGTGAGCGAGGACGCCGCGACATCTTCTTCCTACTCCGCGGTCCACGTGATCGTCGAGGGAGCCAAGAGCCTCAACTCCTATTCGGATGCCTACGCGGCAAAGATCAACAAGGTCAAGGGCAATATAGAGAAGATTCGCGAGGAGCGTGAGAAGGCGCGCGCTCAGGAACTGACGGTCGACACGCCGGCAAGCTTGGATGCGGCCGAGCGCCAGGCGAATATGCTCTTTGGGATTGAGCAGGACAACATCAATCGCATGGCAGAGGGCAGCGAGGAGCGCGTGCAAGCGCAGGCCGACCTGGATCAGCGCCGCGCCGCCGCCGACCAGCAGTTTGCCGATGCCCGCGCCGAGCTTTCCGATCTGGGCGAATGCACCTGGTACATCCAGGACCGCGGCAATATCGCAAGCTACTCGAGCGTGGAGAGCGATAGCTCGTCAATTGAAGCCATCGCCACGGTGTTCCCGTTCATCTTCTTTATCGTCGCCGTGCTCATCAGCCTTACCACCGCCACGCGTATGGTCGAGGAGGAACGCACACTCATCGGCCTGTATAAGGCGCTCGGTTATTCGCGCGGACGCATCCTGTCCAAATACGTGGACTATGCGCTGTGGGCCTGTCTGATCGGCGGCGTGCTCGGCAACATCATCGGATTTGTGGGCCTGCCGCTGTTCCTGTTTACGGTGTTCGACGACATGTACTCGCTGCCCCAGATGTTGCTTTCGTACGACATCGTGTCCTCGATCGTTTCGGTGGCGCTGTTTGCCGTGGGCGTGGTGGGCGCCACGATTATCGCCTGCCGCCACGAGATGGCCGAGACCCCGGCCTCGCTCATGCGCCCCAAGGCCCCGTGCGCCGGCTCGCGTATCTTGCTCGAGCGCATCGGCTTTATCTGGCGCCGCATGGGCTTTTTGAACAAGGTGGCAGCACGTAACCTGTTCCGCTACAAAAAGCGCGCCTTTATGACCATCTTTGGCATCGCGGGCTGTACGGCGCTTGTGATTTGCGGCATGGGCATTCGTGATACGTCGGTCGCGCTTTCGCCCAAGCAGTACGGGCATATCACGCGCTATGACCTGCTGGCGGTTGCCAATCCCGACGATTTTTCGCAGACGTGCGCGGCGCTCGACGAGCGAAGCGCAGCCAAGGATTCCGACGTGACCTTGACTTCGACGCTGCCGATTATGACCGACAACGTCACCTTTACATTCGGCGGAAAGAGCGAGACCGTGCAGCTGATCGTGGTGCCCGATGACCGCACGGGTGACTTGGGCGATTACGTGCGCCTGGAGGATGAGTCCAAAGAACCGCTCGCCCTGCGTGACGGGGACGTGTATTTAAGCAAGAGCTCGCAGCTGGTGCTAGGAATCAAGCCGGGCGATACAGCACACGTCCAGGATTCGTCACTCAACGTCGCCAAGGTCAAGGTTAGCGACATCTCGCTCAACTATCTGGGCAACACGCTTTACATGACGCAGGGCACCTATGAGCGCGCGTTCGGTCGAAGCGCGCGTCTTAACGGCGTCTTTGTGCTGCTTAAGGGCTCGTCGGCCGACCAGATTGCGTTTAGCAAGAAGCTTAAGAGCGACGGTTGGCTCACCATCTCGAGCACGGCCGAACATTGGGAAAACTATGAGGCGAACTTTACGATTATCAATTCGGTCGTGGTACTTGTGACCTTTATGGCAGCGTGCCTATCGTTTGTGGTGGTGTTTACGCTGTCCAACACGAATATCTCCGAGCGCGAACGCGAGCTGGCGACCATCAAGGTGCTGGGCTTCCGCCGTGGTGAGGTGCACCACTACGTCAACAAGGAGACGTTGATCCTCACGGCAATTGGCGCCGCGCTGGGCGTGCCACTGGGCGGCTTGCTGGCCGAGAGTTTTACGTACATTTTGCAGATGCCGTCGCTGTACTTTGATGTTGAGGTCGAGCCGCTAAGCTACGTGCTCGCCGTGGTGCTTTCCTTTGGCTTTACGTTTATCGTCAACCTCGCCACCAATCGTACCCTCAACAAGATCGACATGGTCGGCGCCCTCAAAAGCGCCGAGTAACCTGCCCTGGGATTCAAGTTCTAGCGAGCTGCCGACGCGCCCGCAGCAGCATTTTTGCATAAACCGCCCCGCCAA
>DBEWTR010000076.1:0-1833 GCA_048205775.1 Collinsella sp.
ATCATCTGTACGGACGCCGACGTCGACGGTTATCACATCCGTACGCTCGTGCTCACCATGCTCTACCGCCTGGTGCCCACGCTTATCGACGAGGGCTACGTCTATATCGCCGAGTCGCCGCTCTACGAGATCAACTGCAAAGAGAAGACCTACTTTGCCTACACCGAGCTCGAGAAGAACGGCATTCTTAAGGAGATCGGCGACCAGAAATGCTCCATCAACCGCTCCAAGGGTCTTGGTGAGAACGACCCGGACATGATGTGGCTCACCACCATGAACCCCGAGACGCGCCGTCTGATCAAGGTGGAGCCCGAGGACGTCACCAAGATGGAGACCATGTTCAACCTTTTGCTGGGCAACGACGAGGCAGGCCGCAAGCGCCATATCTCCGAACACGGCAAGGAATACCTTGACCAGCTGGACCTGCAGTAGCAGCAAATCGATAACGACGGCCCATAAGAAGTTCAAGAGGAAATCGTGGCAAAGAAGAAGACGAAGAACCAGCCAAAGAAAAAGCAAGTCAACGCCGAGAACGTCATCGGCCTGCACTCCGAGGTCACCGACCAGCCGATCACGCAGACGCTCGAGGTCAACTACATGCCCTACGCCATGAGCGTCAATGTCTCGCGTGCATTCCCCGAGATCGACGGCTTTAAGCCCTCGCATCGCAAGCTGCTCTACACCATGTACAAGATGGGTCTGCTCAAGGGCGAGCGCCAGAAGAGCGCCAACATCGTGGGTCAGACCATGAAGCTCAACCCGCACGGTGACGCCGCGATCTACGAGACGATGGTGCGTCTGGCGACGGGCAACGAAGCGCTGCTTGCCCCCTTCGTGGAGTCGAAGGGCAACTTTGGCAAATACTATTCGGGCGACCTGAGCTACGCCGCCTCGCGTTATACCGAGGCCAAGCTCGCCCCCATCAGCGCCGAGATCTTCAAGGACATCGACAAGGACCCGGTCGACTTCGTCGACAGCTACGACGGCGCCATGAAGGAGCCGCGCCTGCTGCCCACCACGTTCCCCAACATCCTCGTCTCGGCCAACAAGGGCATCGGCGTCGCCATGGCATCCGATATCTGCGGTTTCAACCTCAACGAGGTCTGTACCGCCACAATGCATTACCTGCAGGATCCCGACTGCGATCTGCTCGAGTACATGCCCATGCCCGACTTCTCGACCGGCGGCGAAATTATCTACCGCCGCGAGGAGATGGAAAAGATTATCGAGACCGGCCTCGGCAGCTTCCAGATCCGCTCCCGCTGGCGCTGGATTCCCGAAGAGCGCATCATCGAGGTTTACGAGATCCCCTACACCACCAAGACCGATGTCATCATCGAGCGCATCGTCAAGCTCTCCAAAGAGGGCAAGGTCAAGGAGATTGCCGACATCCGCGACGAGACCGACCTCTCGGGCCTGCGCATCGCCATCGACCTTAAGCGTGGCGTCGACCCCGACAAGCTCATGGCCAAGCTCTATCGCTCGACCACGCTGCAGGATTCGTTCTCGTGCAACTTCAACGTGCTAGTCGATGGTTACCCTCGCGTTATGGGCGTGCGCCAGATCCTGCACGAGTGGGTCAAGTGGCGTATTGAGTCCACGCGTCGCCGCATTAACTTTGACCTGGGCAAAAAGTCCGAGCGCCTGCACCTGCTGCACGGCCTCGAGGCGATCCTGCTCGATATCGACAAGGCCATCGCCATCATCCGCGGTACCAAGCTCGAAGCCGAGGTCGTGCCCAACCTTATGCGCGGCTTCGACATCGACGAGACCCAAGCCGAGTTTGTTGCCGAGCTTAAACTCCGCAACATCAACGAGGAGTACATCCTCAAC
>DBEWTR010000077.1:0-9723 GCA_048205775.1 Collinsella sp.
TGACCTTCTGGTCGCGCCCTTGAAGTTGAACGTCAGATTGTCCAAATGCGGCCCGCGCAGCGTCGGCCGGTCCGCCGTTCGTTAGAACGGCGGAACTAAATCAACTTGAAGCCCTTGCGCTTGCCAACGGAGAGGGTGTCACCCAGCTTGAGGGCGCTGGGATCGATGTTATAGCTCTTGGGAGCCACGGCCTTGCCGTTGATTTTGACGCCGCCGCCGTCGATATCGCGACGAGCCTGGCCGGCGCTCGCCGAAAGACCCAGGTCCTTGAGCAGGCCAGCGAGGTAGATCTGGCCCTCGTCGTTGACGGTCAGCTCAACGTGCTTCTCGGGGAAGTCGGCAAGCTGGCCCTCTTTGAATACGCGGTCGAACTCGGCCTGAGCCTCGTCGCCGGCGCCAGCGCCGTGGTAGGTGTCGCACAGGTCGCGACCCAGAGCGCGCTTGAGCTCATAGGGATCGGCAGAGCCGTCGGCCAGAGCAGCGTCGATCTTGTCGACCTCGGCCGGGGTGAGCGAGCTGGCCAGACGATAGTACTTGCCGATCATCTCGTCGGGGATGGACATGGTCTTGCCGAACATGTCCTTGGGCGCGTCGGTCAGGCCGATGTAGTTACCGTAGGACTTGGACATCTTACGAACGCCATCGGTGCCCTCGAGCAACGGCATGGTGAGCGCGATCTGCGGCTCCATGCCCATCTTCTCCATGAGCTCGCGGCCGGCGAGCAGGTTGAAGAGCTGGTCGGTGCCGCCCATCTCGACGTCGGCCTTGATCTGCACGGAGTCAAAGGCCTGCATCACGGGGTACAGGAACTCGTGCAGGGCGATCGGCGTCTGAGACTGGTAGCGCTTGGTAAAGTCGTCGCGCTCGAGGATGCGGGCGACGGTGAACTTGGAGCACACCTGCAGCAGGCCGGCCAGGTCCATCGACAAGATCCAGTCACCGTTGTGCACGATGGTGGTCTTCTCGGGATCCAGGATCTTCATGGCCTGGCTCACATAGGTCTCGGCATTGGCCTCGATCTGCTCCTGCGAAAGCTGCGGACGGGTGGAATTCTTGCCCGAAGGGTCGCCAATCAACGCGGTGCCGTTGCCGATGATGAGGGTGACGTTGTGGCCCAGGTCCTGGAACTGACGCATCTTGCGCAGGGGCACGGCGTGGCCCAGGTGCAGGTCGGGGCTGGTGGGGTCGACGCCGAGCTTGATGTTGAGGGGCTCGCCCTTCTCAAGCTTCTTGCGAAGGTCGGCCTCGGGGACGATTTGGGCAGCGCCCGAGGTGATGATACGCATTTGCTCGTCAACAGACAGCATTGGGTATCCTCCTTTTGCTATAGCACCCTCGCCGAAAACGGCGGTGCTGGAAGTCCATAAACTCTCATATGATAACAAACTGACGCGACGCGGCACCTACGACAGGAAAATCCTCGTCCTGCCGCATGCGTCAATGACAACTGGCAGACGTGTACCGTCACGCTCGACCAGATAGCGTACCTGCCGACGACGCAAGCAGTCGCGGCAACAGACCCGTCCCGTCGCATCGGTGGCGCAGACGCCCTCGGCAGTCAGCAGGCAGTGCTCGCACACCATAAGCTCGAGACGGTCGGCGTCGACCGGACCCAAGACGCCGGGTTCAGCAGCCAGTTCGGCAATACGCTCCGCATCATTGCCGAGCAACTCGGCCGGCAAGTACACCCGCCCCGCACCGAGTCCGCGCAGCCAGGTAAGCGTGGCCCGATTCGCGCAGAACACCGGCGCCGCCACGTCAAACGTCACGCCCAGCTCGCGAGCGATCACCACCTGTCCCAGGTTGCGGCAGACGACGCGCCCGGCACGCTGCATCAGTGAGCGGGTCCAGTCAGCGTCACTCGCGCGGCACACCTCGTCAAGCACCACAACGGCGTCGGACAAATCGAGTTCTCCGCGCGGGTCGGCATCCATCAGCTGCCAAGCAAAAACCATGCGAGTGGGAACCGCGCACTCCACCAACTCCGTCGATGCACCGCCATCCACCGCAACGCCCTCAAAGAGCAGTACCTCGACGGCACGCGCAACGGGCGCAATCGCATCCGCCTCGGCCCGCATGCGCTCCAACACCGCCGCCGTCTGATCCAACACGCCGGCGCTGCGAATCAGGTATACCTCGCAGCCCGTGTCCACCTTACGCTTGCAATGCACGACGACGCGCTTCCCCGCTGCGGTATCCACCGGGCAGGGCACCTGCGGCCAGCGCTTGGGCACATCGGGACGCGCGTCGACACCCGGATAAAACCGAATCTCGAGCGTGTCACCCGCCGCCGCGGCGGCGTCGAGCTCAACGGTCACCTCTTCGTGGCCCACAGCGACCAAGCGCCCCACGCGCACGCCCTGGTTAATTGCGCGCTCAAAGCTCATCAGCTCGGCACCCGAACGCCCTCGCAGGTACGCATCGGTAAACCCACGGTTAAACGACCTTCCCAGCTCGCGCTCAAGCTCTTCCACGGCATCGGGGTCCCACGCGCCGTCGCACAGCATATCGAGTGCCCGGCGCCACGCCCGCACCACGTTGAATACGTAATCGGGGTTCTTCATGCGCCCCTCGATCTTGAGCGACGCCACGCCGGCATCTACAAGCTCGGGCAGATGCGCAATACCCAGATAGTCGCGCGGACACAGCAGGCGATCTCCCTCGACGGCGGCAACACTCTGCCCAGCCTCGTCCACCAAGTCATAGGATAGACGGCACGGCTGCGTGCAATCACCGCGCATCGCAGAGCGGCCACGTCGAAGGGCAGAGAACTCGCACGCCCCCGAATAGCCGATGCAAATCGCACCGTGGCAGAATACCTCGATGGGCACACCCGTGGCACATAGCGCCGCAATCTCGTCGACCGTCAGCTCGCGTGCCGTCGTCACGCGCTCGACCCCCAGCTCATCGGCGGCAAGCCGCACGGCGCCTTCGCTATGAACGCCCGCCTGCGTGGACAGGTGAATCTCGACCCCGGGAATCGCCGTGCGCAGTACACAAGCCAGCCCGGCATCGGCGACAATCAGAGCATCGGCACCCAGCTCCAGTGCATGAGCTCCCAACACCACCGCGTCGGACAGCTCATCGTCAAACACGAACACGTTGAGCGTCGCGTACACACGCACGCCATGGGCATGCGCCACGGCACAACCGCGCGCAAACTCGTCATCCGTAAAGCCATGGGCGCTCACACGGGCGTTAAAGCCGCCCAACCCCGCATAGATGGCATCGGCGCCCGCGGCGATGGCCGCAAGCATCTGGTCGAGCCCGCCCGCCGGCGCCAGCAGCTCGGGCAGCGCCGCACCGGCAGCATCCAATCCAGTCTTGTATTGTCCGCTCGGCTCCATCGTCCGAATCGCCATCGACAAACTCCTTACCAAGGTATGCATTCACTCTGAAAAATGCCGTCTTCCAGCATACACGAGGCCTCGCGCGCCCCGTTTGGTTTATCGTGTAATAACTTATGTCCATCCTGCCCCGACGGCACATCCGCCGTCCGGCACGACATACCTGGAGGTCAATATATGGGTCCTCGCCAACGACAGGGACGCAGCCGTTCAAAGACGCACGCCCTGCCCATAATCCTGCTCTCGTTTTTGGGCTTTTTGCTTATCGCGGGCGTGGCATTTGGCATCGGCATGGTCGGCAACGTCAACCGCTGGCTGTCCGATCTGCCCGACTACACCGACGCCAACGCGTATCTGGTGAGCGAGCCCACCGAGATCGTCGACTGCAACGGCAACAAGATCGCGAGCTTCTACACGCAAAACCGCAAGTCCATCACCAAGGACGAGGTCTCCCCCTACGTGCTGCAGGGCACCGTTGACGTCGAGGACGAGCGCTTCTACGAGCACGGCGGTATCGACCTGTGGGGTATCGCGCGTGCTGCGGTGGCAACCCTCGGCGGCGGGCACGAAGGCGCCTCGACTATCACCCAGCAGCTGGTGCGCAACACCATCCTGCAGGAGGAGCAGTTCGACTCGACCATCGAGCGTAAGGTGCGCGAGGCCTACATCGCCGTCAAGATGGAGGACATGTACTCCAAAGACGAGATCCTCATGATGTACCTCAACACCATCTATTACGGTCACGGCGCCTACGGTATTGAGGCCGCCGCCGAGACCTACCTGTCCAAGAGCGCCGCCGACCTCACCCTGAGCGAGGCCGCGCTGTTGATCGGCCTTCCCAACTCGCCCTCGCAGTACGACCCCACGGTCAACCCCGACCTGGCGCTGTCCCGTCGCAACAAGGTCCTTGACAACATGTTGCGCCTGGGCCACATCACGCAGGAGGAGCACGATGCCGCACAGGCCGAGCCCATCACCCTCAACGTGACCGAGATTTCGGGCAGCGGCGTCGACGTATACTCGCAGCCCTACTTTGTCGCCTATGTTAAGCAGCTGCTGGAGCAGGAGTTCTCGACCGACGTGCTCTTTAAGGGCGGTCTGACCGTCAAGACCACCATCGACCCCACGATGCAGCAGGTGGCAGAGAATGCCGTCCGCGAGCAGCTCGACACGCTCTCACTCGACGGCCTGGATATGGGCATGGTCGTCGTCGACCCCAAGACCGGCTACATCAAGTGCATGGTGGGCGGCTACGACTACAACGCCGACGAGAACCACGTAAACCATGCCACGGCCAAGCGTCCCGTCGGCTCCACCTTTAAGGCCTTTACGCTGGCAACCGCCATCCAAAACGGCATGAACCCCAACGTCACCCTCAACTGCAATTCGCCGCTCAAGGCTAAGGGCACCACGACCGAGGTCCAAAACTACGCCAACCATAGCTATGGCAACATCACGCTTAAGCAGGCAACGGCATACTCCTCCAACACCGGCTACATCCAGGTGGCGGAAGCCGTCGGCAACAGCAAGATCATCTCACTCATCAAAAAGCTCGGCATCGATCCCGCCAAGGACAACATCGAGGACGTTCCCGTCATGACGCTCGGCACCGGCTCGATCTCGCCGCTCGAGATGGCCGCCGCCTACGCGACGTTTGCCAACGGCGGCTACTATCGCCAGCCGATCGCCATCACCGAGATTGACTCTCGTACCGGTTCGGTGCTGTATCAGCACACGGACAATCCCTCACCGGTGCTTACCGAGGGCGAGGCCGCCGCGGTCACCGATGTTCTGTCCGGCGTCATGCAGGGCGGCGGTACGGGTGCTGCTGGCGCCCTGAGCGTCAACCAGCCCTATGCCGGCAAAACGGGCACCACCGACAACACCACTAACCTGTGGTTCTGCGGCTATACCCCGCAGCTGGCGTGCGCCCTGTGGACCGGCTATTCCGCGGGCGAGATCCCCATCCAAAAATACGGCACGGACCTGCTGGGCGACAGCACCAACCTGCCTGTCTTTAAGCGGTTTATGAACACCGTTCTGACCGGTACCGAGCGCGAGGAGTTTGCGACCGGTACGGCGCCCACCTACAAGAACAACAGCGTCTGGAAGTTCTACGGCACCAACAACGCCAAGAAGACGGAGAACGACGACAAGGACGAGAACGAGGACGAGGACGAGGAGGAAACTACCACAACGACTACCACGACGACCACGACCACCGAGACCACGGGCGGCGACACCACCGGCGGCACCGGTACGACCGGTGGCTCGACGGGCGGCTCCACTGGTGGTTCGACCGGCGGCGATGGCGGCACGCCTACGCCCACGCCTACGCCCACTCCCGACCCCTCGCCCACGCCTGACGATACTGTTGGCTAGAAATTCATCCGGCCATTAGCAACAAGGCCCCCGAGCAGCTTATTAAACTGCTCGGGGGCCTTTTAGTTTAAAGCGACCTGGTGAACGGTCTTTATACCGGCAAACAATATAGGGGGTACCGACCAACGTCGATACCCCCTTACAAGCCACCATATCACGCACACAGTGCCGAGCGCACGACCCGCACGCCTACTTGCGAGAATTGCTCAGCTTATTGATCAGCGCCTCGAGACGCTCGCCGTCCTCGGCCGTCTGGGCAATAACCAAAATCGTATCGTTTCCGGCAAGCGAGCCAAGCACATCGGGCAGCTCTGCCGCATCAACGGCGGCGGCGATGCCGGAAGCCGTGCCAGGCTGAGCCTTGATCATAACCAGATTATCGGTGCGCAGAACGCCCGTTACGAGCTCGGAAACCATACGCTGCAGGTGCAGGTCCTCTGCCAGAACATAGATGCCCTCAGGGAGCTTACGCAGCCCCATATCGGCAATATCGCGAGAGACAGTCGCCTGCGTGCAATCAAAGCCCATAGCGCGGAGCTCATCGACCAGCACGCGCTGCGTGCGGACGTCCTTATTGCCCACAATATCTCTAATGGCATCCTGGCGCCCATTGCGTTTTTTAGCCATACAAACCCTCTCTCCAAAAGATGGCGGAGACAATCAATCAGTGATTGAATAGTTTAACGCTATTTGAAGGCTTTTGTGTATAAGAACGCATTTCGAAACAATTCTATGCAAATTTGTTTCGAGATGAGCCGTTTAGGCGGTTTTTGCGCCCGTCCGGTTAAGAAAAGCTGCCAGATGCGTACACATCACGCAGCGCGCGGGCTTGGCGCTGGCGATCGGCCCAAACAACAGACCGAGCCCCCGATGGTTATCCTTGAGCGCGGCGACCATCTGACGGGTTCGAGGCGCCTCGAGCATATCACGCATGCGGGCGGAACGCTCGATTGACGACACCCAATGCGGGCTCAGACACAAATTCTCGATGCAGGCGACCAGTCCGGCAAAGTAGAACTTTTGGCTTGCCAGCTTGAGCCGACCACCGCTATCTGCCTCCGAGAGTGAGTCCGCAAGCTCGTCGAGTGCTCGGGTGTCATCGGATACCTTAGCATACATGGTGGGATCAAAGGCATCTGTAAGCTTAGGTGCCGCCGCGTGGAAACAAGCATCGCCGCAGCCGGACACGCATCGTGCCTGCGAAAGCGCGCATGCCATAAACCCAACTGTGCGAAACACCTTGTCGCACAAAAGGCATGTCTCAAACAGCGAGCGGCTGTACATCACGCCAGAGGTCTGAACGACTAGGCCGCCTAAAATCAACTGAGGCAGCCCGGCCACCATCGAAGATTTGCTATCAATGGAAATATGAGTAGCATCCAAGACGCGCGAATGGCGCTCTCGATGTGCATCATAGCGGTCGAGCGACACCGTGGGGAACACTATGTCTGCGGTAGTATCACACGCGATATCGACCATCTTGGAAAGGGACTGCGGAGCAAACCACTCATCGGCGTTCATAGCGATGATTTGAGAGCCACGCGAGGCAGCAAAACCGGCACGAAGACAAGCACCGCGCTTCGCGTCCTCGACGTCAATCAAATCAATATGGATGTCCCTGTCGGCAGCAACTTGAAGCGAATGGCGCACACCGGGCGCAGCATCGCGGCAGACAACGACAATCTGCAAATCGTAGAGGTCTTGGTTCTGGATACTCTCGAGCGCACGCATCGCATAGCTGGGCGAACCTTCTACCACAAGGATCACCGAAAGTCGCGGATGCGAGCCACGTCGAAACAAGTTATCCGTCCTCTCGACAGCAATGAATCAAACCGTGGTTCATGGTACACCCCGCCAATAAAAGCAATGAGACACCGGTTGTATTGCACGCCAAGAACAGATGTTGCACACGCGCAGCCCACAGATGACAGGTGCCGACGCACGACGCGTCGAGCCCTCCCCTAGTCGAGCACGACAAGCTCGGCGGGATCGTAATCCACGCCCATAAACGTAAGGCCGCAGGCAGGAGCCGTGGGGCCCGCAGCGGTACGGTCGCAAGCATCGATGACCTCACGCATCCACTCGGGTTCACGGCGATGCATGCCAATCTCGACAAGCGTGCCCACGATCGTACGGACCATCGAATGCAGGAACGCATTGCCCTCGATGGTAAACGTCAGGATGTCCTCGCCAAACGCAATCTCATGGCCAAACTCGGCACGCATCACGCAGCGATGCGTGGGCTTGCCAACGGCCGAGGCAACCTTGCAAAAGCTTTTAAAGTCCTGTTCGCCCAGCAGCGCGGGGCAGGCAGCAGACATAGCCTCAACATCCAAGGGATAGCGATGCCACCACACGGCACCGCGGGACAGCACGGGGCGCGCATCGCGATCGGCAATACGGTACGTATACGTACGGGAACGCGCGTCAAAACGTGCAGAAAAGCCTTTACGGGCCCTGTAGACCTCGTTTATGGCGATATCTTTAGGCAGCAGGGCATCCATAGCCCGCAGCCACCTACGGCGCGTAAGGGCGAGCTCAGCGTCCGTTACGGGCACGCTGATGTACTGAGCCACGGCATGCACGCCGGCATCGGTACGACCTGCGCACGTCAGATCGATCGGACGGCGAAGCAGCGTCTCGATGGCTCGACGCAGCTCACCCGCAACCGTCGTCTGTCCCGGCTGCTCGGCAAATCCGCTATACGACGAGCCATCATAGGCCACGCGAAATACGAGCGTGGCGTCAAGCTCGGGGGTCAAATTGAAATCAGACGGCGCAGTCATGGGCGCTCCCAACAAACAAGTAACGGTATCGCGACAAAAAAAGAGGGGTACGCGAACGTACCCCTCGAATATAGCCTATGCAGACGGAAAGTCTACTCAGCGGTCTCCTCAGCAGGAGCCTCCTCGACAGCCTCGACCTTCTTGGGAGCAGCGGCCTTCTTGGGGGCCGGAGCAGCCTTCTTGGCCTTAGGCGTGCAAGGCTCGGTGACGAGCTCCATGATAACGATGGGAGCGTTGTCGCCCTTGCGGTTGCCGAGCTTCATGATGCGGGTATAACCGCCGTTGCGGTCCTGCCACATGCCCTGGGCAGCCTTGTCGAAGATCTCGGCAACGAGCTGCTTATCGCCGAGCTTGGCGATAGCCAGACGACGAGAGTGCAGGTCGCCCTTCTTGGCCCAAGTGATGATCGGGTCGACGACCGAACGCAGCGCCTTAGCGCGGGTCTCGGTGGTCTTGATGCGGTCGTTCTCGAAGAGGGCCTTAGCAAGGCTCTTCTTCATGGCCTTGGTGTGGCTCGCATCGGTGCCGAGCTTCAGGCCCTTCTTAACGTTGTGACGCATGGTCTAGTTTCTCCTCAAATATGCGAAGCATTAAGCCTTCAGGCTCAGGCCCATGGACTCAAGCTTGTCCTTCACTTCCTCGATCGACTTAACACCGAAGTTACGGATGTTGAGCAGATCGTTCTCCGAGAACTCAACGAGCTGACGGACCGAGTGAATGCTGGCGCGCTTAAGGCAGTTGTAGGAACGGACGGAAAGGTCCAGATCCTCGATCTGCTTGTCCAGCTCAGCGTTGTCGTTGGTGACCTCGGGAGCGAAGATCGAAGCCTCCTCCTCGACCTCGGGGGTCTCGGCAAGGTTCATAAAGGCGGTCATATGCTGGTTGATGATATTGGCAGCATGGACCACGGCGTCGCGCGGGGCGATGGAGCCGTTGGTCTCGATCTCGAGGACAAGGCGGTCGTAGTCGGTGTGCTGACCGACACGGCAAGCCTCAACGAGCTTGGCGCAACGGGAAACCGGCGAGTACAGCGAGTCGACGTGGATCACACCGATGGGATCGTTGTCGCGCTTGTTGGCCTCGCCAGAAACATAGCCGCGGCCATAGCCGATGCGCATGCTCATGGTGAGATGGCCACCCTCGGTGAGCGTAGCGATGTGCTGCTCGGGGTTAACCAGCTCAAACTCGGACGGAATAAAGAAGTCCGC
>DBEWTR010000275.1:0-8346 GCA_048205775.1 Collinsella sp.
GTCAGGAAGGCCTGGAGCTTGGCAGCCGAGCTGGCACCGCGGAAGTTGAGGAAGATGACGTAGACTGCAAAGCCGAGCGCGATCAGCGTCGGGAACAGGTAAACGTCGGCGCCCAGGATGGTGTAGAGCTTGACGGCGCGCAGCCACTCAAGACCGGGCAGGCTGCCGAACATCTCGGACACGAGGGTCGAGATGGCGATGGCCTCCCACGGGCACAGGATGCCGTTGCCCAAGGCCAAAAGCCATCCGGTGATATAGCTCAGCGTACGGCCAAAGCTACGATCGACATACTCGACGATGCCGCCCGAGATGGGGATAGCAGCCGTGAGCTCACCGAAAACAGCTCCGACGGGCACGAGGAAGATTGCACCCAAGAGGAATGCGATCATAGCAGGAACGGGACCGCCGCCCACGACCATCCAGTCGCCGACCTGCAGAACCCAGCCAGTTCCGATGATGGCGCCGAAACCGATGGTGAAGAAGTTCCAGAGCGAAAGCGTTTTCTTCATGCCGCCGTTACCTTCGGCTGCAACTTCTGCGTTCTTGTCCGCCATTGTTCCCCTCCTTTCCTTTTTGACGCCCCTTGGCGTCACCCCTTGCGCGGTCTGTTTTGCCGCGCGCTTTTATTTCGTGGCTTTAAGATACGACCTTGGCACAGCATGGCCGCCCATGGCTCGACCGAAGGCAGAACTGCAAAACGAGCGGTGCCGTTTTTGGGACGAACGGCGGAAGACGTCATTCGTCTTGGACGCTTTTTCATCTTGTCTGCTTTTGAATACCTGTTGCCGTGACGCTTGGCGCGCGGCGCGGCAACGTTCATACCATTTGTCAGGCTTTTGGCGCACATGCCCATGTGTCGTGCATCTTTTTATGTAGGATAGACAAGTTACACATGAGGCAAGGTGATTCGAATGGCATACGGATACAATGACGACGACCAACGGCCACAAAGCGTGCGCCTTGCCGGCCGCACCACGCCAACGCCCAGAAGCACCTCCGACAACGACAACCCGCAGCGTCCCCAAGAGCAGCCCGGGGCTTCTTCGCGGAAACAAAGCCGTACCGTGCAGCGGTCAGGCCGCGTGAGTACGAGCACACGCCAACGCCAGACCGACACATCGCAGCCACGCCGCTACGATAGCCGTAAGACCGACTACTACGTTAAGCGTTCCTTTTCGCGACCTCAACGCGATCGCGGCAATTCCGCCCCTCGCCCCGCGTCGCATACCACAAGCCACGCGCTTCCGGCCCGCCGCCTGCGCCTTGCGCTTTGCTCCATCGCCGCCTGCCTCGTCTTTGTGTTTTTGGGATCCTGTATCTCTCACGGATCAGCCGGTCTCGAGCCTACTGCCGAGGACAAGCTGCTTAAAGCTCCCGTCGCACCCGGTTACTCCTTTGCGTTCTCGACCCCACGCTCGCAGTGGAGTGCCGGCACCATGCCCCACATCTACCAAATTGACCCCGCATGGTCGGAGCTGCCATATGCCGGTGGCACTATTCGCGAAAACGCTTGCGGTCCCACTTGCCTCACCATGGTCTATATCTTTAAGACCGGTCACACCGATAAGACGCCGGTCGATATATGCGCACTGGCCGAAGCCGGCAACTACGCCCCCACTGGTGCCACCGAGTGGTCGTTTATGACAGGCGGTGCGTGGCAGCTGGGGCTCAACGGAACACAGCTCTATAACAATCGCGAATCGATTACCCAAGCACTTCGCTCGGGTGCGCCCGTCATCGCCGCAGTGCGCCCCGGCACGTTTACCAACGTAGGCCACTATATCGTACTCTACGGCATCGACGATGCCAACCAGATTGGCGTCTACGACCCCAACTCGGCCAGCCGCAGCGCCCGCCGCTGGGGCGTGGTGGAAGTCCTCAACGAAATCGAAGCCATGTGGGCCTACTACTAGCCATTGGGGACACTCATTGGGGACAGACTTAAATGAGTGGTCGTTGGGGACGCTCTTGTTTGACTAGTCATTTAAGAACGTCCCCAATGACTAGGTGAATAGCAAAAGCCCCGCAGTCGGAGCGGACTGCGGGGCTCATGAAGAGAGGCTAGTTTGTGGGCGCTTTGCCTGGCGCCCACAAGAGATGCAGCAGAGTAGAGACTACTCGTGGATGCGGGTACCGGAGAGACCAGCCATGGTCTCGGCAGCCTTGTCCAGAGCGCCGATAATGCAGGTGCGGCCCTTGCGGGAACGGGCGAACTTGATGGCAGCGCGGACCTTGGGCTCCATGGAACCCTTGCCAAACTGGCCCTCGTCGGCCAAGCGCTCGGCCTCGTCGGCGGTGAGGTCCTCGAGCTCCTCCTGGTTGGGCTTGCCAAAGTTGATGGCGACATGCTCAACGGCAGTCAGCAGGAACAGAACGTCGGCATCGCAGTCCTCGGCCAGCAGCTCGCCGCCCAGGTCCTTGTCGATGACGGCAGGAACGCCCTTGTAGCAGCCCTTGTTCTCGTAGTCGCGGACGACGGGGATGCCGCCGCCACCGCAGGCGATGACGATGAACTCGTTGTCGAGCAGGTTGAGGATGGAGTCAGCCTCGACGATCTTCTTGGGATCGGGGGAAGCGACGACGCGACGCCAGCCGCGGCCGGAATCCTCGACGAAGACCTTGGAGGGATCCTCGGCCATGAACTCCTTGGCCTGCTCCTCGGTGTAGAAGGGGCCGATCGGCTTGGTCGGGTTCTTGAACGCGGGATCATCCGGATCGCACTCGATCTGGGTGACGACGGTGGCGGCGTGCCAACGCTTATAGCGCTTGTGCATCTCGCGGCCGATGCCCTGCTGCAGGTGATAACCAATGTAGCCCTGGGACATGGCGCCGCACTCGGGCAGCGGCATCTCGGGGGTACCGATGGCGTCGTGGGCAGCGGCGAAGGCGTTCTGGATCATGCCGACCTGCGGGCCGTTGCCGTGGGTGATGATGATCTCGTTGCCCTGCTCGATGAGACCGAGGAGAGCGTGGGCGGTGTTGCTCACGGCCTCGATCTGCTCGACGGGGTTGTTGCCGAGGGCGTTGCCGCCAAGGGCGACGACAATACGATCGGGCTTGCCAAGAGGCTTAGACATTGCTGGAATCCTTTCTGTAAAAGGCCTACAACCCATTAATAACCCGCGTCCGTGCGATACGCGAGTTTATTAAGGTTTATATTCTCTTTATCGCTCATTTTATTCATTTTGAAAATAGCGGAACGGTGAACGGTCGTTTTTGTCCGCTCAGCGTACAGAACACCAGCTCAGACATATCTACGCCATTTACGTGCAACTTTATTTAAATGCAGCAAGGATTATGTCGGATTATGCAAACTACATCTCTGCTAAACACAAAACGGACAGCGCGATATCTTACTCGCGCTATACGAGATTCTATGCACTTATAAGTCGAGTATGCACCCCTGCAAAAACAAGGGGCTTTTCATCCAGCATAAGGAATAAAGAAGGGCTCCGAAAAGGCGGCAACAGCCAAGTCCCCCATCCATCCCCAAAGTGGCGCGAGGTTTCGCGGCAAAGCCGCGAAACAGCGAAGGGGACGGAATACCCGGCCAACTACGTCCTTCATCCGCCCACACAATCCGAGGACGTAGTCGTAGCAGGATCTGAGGGCTAACCTTCGCGGACACTCCGCAGAACGAAAGAACCCCCGCCGCACGTAGTGCGCAGCGGGGGTTCTTTCATGTCCGAGGACGTACGCGAAGGTTAGCCCTCAGATCCTGCGGTGGGAGACCTAGGCCTCGTTGTACACCGTCTTGAGCTTCAGCAGGTGCTGATAGCGGTCCATAGCGGCCTGCTCATTCTCCTTGAAGAGCTCCTCGGCGCGCTCGGGGAAGGAACGCGTCAGCGAAGCGTAACGGGCCTCGTTCATCAGGAACTCCTGATAACCGCCCGCGGGCTCCTTGGAATCGAGCGAGAACTTCTTGCCGGCAGCAGCCTCGGGGTTGAAGCGGAAGAGGTTCCAGTAACCGCACTCGACAGCCTTCTTCATCTCGGCCTGGCAGTTCTGCATGCCGCCCTTCTTGATGGAGTGCATCTCGCAGGGGCTGTAGCCGATGATGAGGGACGGGCCGTCGTAGGCCTCGGCCTCGTGAATGGCCTTGAGGGTCTGAGCCGGGTTGGCGCCCATGGCGACCTGCGCCACGTAGACGTAGCCGTAGCTCATGGCAATCTCGGCCAGGGACTTCTTCTTGGTCACCTTACCGGCAGCGGCGAACTGAGCGACCTGGCCCAGGTTCGAGGCCTTGGAGGCCTGACCACCGGTGTTGGAGTAAACCTCGGTGTCGAAGACGAAGACGTTGACGTTGTGGCCGGAAGCCAGGACGTGGTCCAGGCCACCGAAGCCAATGTCGTAGGCCCAACCGTCGCCACCGAAGATCCAGAAGGACTTCTTGGTGAGGTAAGCCTTGTCGGCGAGGATCGCCTTGGAAGCGTCGCAGCCGCACTTCTCGAGCTCGGCAACGTAGGCAGCGGCAGCGGTCTTGGAGGCCTCGGCGTCGTTGACGGAGTCGATCCAAGCCTGGCCGGCAGCCTTGAGCTCATCGGACGGACCATCGGCAGCGATGATGTCCTGGGTAGCGGCGATCAGCTTGTGCTGGACGGCCTCGTAACCGACGGCCATGCCCAGACCGTGCTCGGCATTGTCCTCGAACAGGGAGTTGTTCCACGCCGGGCCGTGACCGTCCTTGTCCTTGCAGTAAGGAGCGGTGGCAGCGGGGTTGCCCCAAATGGAGGAGCAGCCGGTGGCGTTGGAAATGAACATGCGATCGCCGGCGACCTGGGTCACCAGACGTGCATAGGCGGTCTCGGCGCAGCCGGCGCAGGAGCCAGAGAACTCCAGGTAGGGCTGCTTAAACTGGCTACCCTTGACGTTGGCCGCGATGAGCTCCTTCTTCTCGGAGACGTTCTCGACCATGTAGTCCCAAACGGGCTGCTGGTCCATCTCCTGCTCGGTGGGAACCATCTCGAGGGCGCCCTTGGGGCAAACCTTGACGCAGTTGGTGCAACCCATGCAGTCGAGCGGGGACACAGCCATAGTGAACTTCATGCCCTTGGCCTTGGGGCCCATGGCGTCGAGCGTGCGGGTAGCCTCGGGCGCGGCGGCAGCCTCGTCCTCGGTCATCGCGAACGGACGGATGGTGGCATGCGGGCACACGTAGGCGCACTGGTTGCACTGGATGCACTTGGTCTCGTCCCAGTGGGGAACGACCACGGCGACGCCGCGCTTCTCGTATGCGGAGGCGCCCAGCTCAAACTGGCCGTCGGCACAATCGACAAAGGCGGAAACGGGCAGGCTGTCGCCGTCCATGCGATCGATGGGCTCGAGCAGGTTCTTGACCTGCTGGGCGATAGCGGACTTGGTCTCCTCGGAGAGCTCGACGGGGGCGGCATCCTCGGCGGTAGCCCAGTCGGCCGGAACCTCGAACTTACGGAAGGCGGTAGCGCCAGCATCGATGGCCTTGTGGTTGGCGTCGACGATAGCCTGGCCCTTCTTCATGTAGGACTTGGTAGCCGCGTCCTTCATGTACTGCAGGGCGTCCTCGGCGGGCAGGACCTTGGCCAGCGCGAAGAAGGCGGACTGGAGCACCGTGTTGGTGCGCTTGCCCATGCCGACCTTGGCCGCCAGGTCGATAGCGTCGATCAGGTAGACGTTGACGTTGTTGTTCGCGATGTAGCGCTTGGCCACGGCGGGCATGTGCTCGGCGAACTCCTCGTCGCTCCACTGGCAGTTGACCAGGAAGGTGCCGCCCGGCTTGACGTCGCGGACCATCTTGAAGCCCTTAACGATGTAGCTGGGGTTATGGCAGGCGACAAAGTCGGCCTTGGTCACGTAGTACGGCGAACGGATCGGGGAATCACCAAAGCGCAGGTGCGAGACGGTGACGCCGCCGGTCTTCTTGGAGTCGTACTGGAAGTAGGCCTGGACGTACTTGTCGGTGTGGTCGCCGATGATCTTAATCGAGTTCTTGTTGGCGCCGACGGTACCGTCGCCACCCAGACCCCAGAACTTGCACTCGATGGTGCCGGGGGCTGCGGTGTTGGGCGCATCCTCGGCCTCGGGCAGGCTCAGGTTGGTCACGTCATCGACGATGCCGATGGTGAACTCGCGCTTGGGCTCGTCCTTCTTGAGCTCCTCGAAGACAGCGAACGCGGACGCGGGAGGCGTGTCCTTGCTGCCCAGACCATAACGGCCGCCGACGACCTTGATGCCCGTCTTGCCGGCCTCGTAGAGAGCGGAGACGACGTCCTGGTAGAGCGGCTCGCCGATGGAACCCGGCTCCTTGGTACGGTCCATGACGGCGATCTTCTGGACGGTCTCGGGGAGAACGTCGACGAAGTGCTTGATGGAGAACGGACGGAACAAACGAACCTTGACCAGGCCGACCTTCTCGCCGTGAGCGTTGAGGTAGTCGATGACTTCCTCGAGCACGTCGCAGAAGGAGCCCATGCACACGACGACGCGATCGGCATCGGGAGCGCCGTAGTAGTTGAACAGGCCGTAATCGGTGCCGAGCTTCTCGTTGATCTTCTTCATGTAGCCCTCGACGACGGCAGGAAGCTCGTCGTAGACCTTGTTGCAGGCCTCACGGTTCTGGAAGAAGATATCGCCGTTCTCGTGGCTGCCGCGGGTGTGCGGGTGCTCAGGGTTGAGCGCGTGGTCGCGGAAAGCCTGGACGGCGTCCATGTCGCACATCTCGGCCAGATCCTTGTAGTCCCACATGGCGACCTTCTGGATCTCGTGGCTGGTGCGGAAGCCGTCGAAGAAGTTAAGGAACGGGGTCTTGCCCTCGATGGCGGCAAGGTGAGCCACCGGCGAGAGGTCCATGACCTCCTGGACGTTGCCCTCGGCGAGCATGGCGAAGCCGGTCTGACGACAGGCCATGACGTCGGAGTGATCGCCAAAAATGTTCAGGGCGTGGGAAGCGACGCAACGCGCGGAGACGTGGAAGACGCCCGGGAGCTGCTCGCCCGCGATCTTGTACATGTTCGGGATCATCAGGAGCAGACCCTGAGAAGCCGTGTAGGTGGTGGTCAGAGCACCGGCGCCCAGCGAACCGTGAACGGTACCGGCTGCACCTGCCTCGGACTCCATCTCGACGACCTTGACCGGGGTGCCGAAGATGTTCTTGCGACCCTGGGCCGCCCACTGGTCGACATGGTCGGCCATCGGGCTGGACGGCGTAATGGGATAAATTCCCGCTACCTCGGTGTACGCATACGAAACATATGCGGCCGCCTCGTTGCCGTCCATAGACTTAAACTTACGCGCCATATACCCCTCTCCTCTCATATAGGTATACAGGCCCCGGCGATCGCCGGGATGTTGGCGTGATGGGATTTACGCTGTTGCTTCCAATCATCTGGCAGGCAGGCTCAGCAGCAGGTACGTGGCGTGGAGAGAAGACATGCCGAGGCGAGGGACAGCTGATGCGCCCCACAGACCCGACCGCCCGTCTTGCACATGACCGAGCGCCGCAAAGGCCGCATGCCGGATGCTCCCGGGCACGCCCCGGCGATGGGAAGCGCCCGCAACGGAAATCCGCATGCGGGTTTATTGTACCCCGCCGTTAAGTGTAATTTCGACAAATATAGGCGGGCGGTAAAGGTTTACCTCGGGTGACCGCCAAAGGCCAGAATGGTCCCTCCATCCCCGGACGACTGGCTCTGACGCGCCAAGGAGTGTCCCCAAGTACCGGCAGGAAAGGAACGTCCATTACAGTCGAAATTGTCAGCCCGGGCCCGTCTCGGGCTACGATTGAGGCGCGCCCAGAACGGGCCGCCGACCGGGCGCCCGCGCACGGCCGAACGTCCCTGCCCCCGAGAGGGCCCGTTGGGTGCTGCCGGCGCGGGGCGCGCCGCCCCCGACGGCTGATAGGAAAGTGCCGGGCAGGCGCCGCGGCTGGTAATGTGAGTGCCGAGGGGGAGGCCATCCGGTCGAACGACTACCGGAAGGATACCACCGTGAAAGCGCCATCGACCAGGCCCGCGGCCGTGCTCGGCCTGGACGTCGGCAAGTCCTCCCACTGGGCCTGCCTGATCGACCGCGACGGGGAGGTGCTGTCCAGCGCCCCCGTCCGCAACAGGGAGGCCGAGCTCGACGCGCTGTTCGCCTCCGTGCCCGCCGGCACGCTCGTCGTGGTCGACCAGTTCCGCAACATAGGGTCCCTCGCCGTGAGGCGCGCCCGCGCCGCGGGTTTGGGGGTCGCCCACCTGCCCGGCCTCGCCGCCAGCCGCGCCGCCGGGCTGTTCGCCGGCGAGGCCAAGACCGACGAGCGCGACGCCGCGGTGATCGCGCGGACCGCCCTGGGCGTGCCGGACTCCCTGTCGGGGGTCCCGGGCCGCGGCG
>DBEWTR010000093.1:0-2642 GCA_048205775.1 Collinsella sp.
CGACCGTGAACGGTAGATCATTAACCGGGAGGAATCGACTACCAAATTGATGGGAATATCTTTAACCCCTCGGTGGTTAGAAGCATGATGTTCAGACAACGTTATTTGAATTTTCGCGCAGATTTTCGGTATCAATTCGCCCAAATCGCCTGAGGCCTCCACAAAAGCGCCTGCCCCCTTTGTGGCGGTTCTCCCCCTGCGCTACAGCAGATGTTCCTCGATAAAGATCGCGATGCCGTCTTTGTCGTTGCTCGCGGTTACAAAATCGGCGGCGGCACGGGTGGCATCGCTGCCATTTGCCATGGCCACGCCCACGCCGGCGTCAGCCACCATGCAGGTGTCGTTGTCCGCATCGCCAAACACGCAGATGTCCTGGAGCTCCATGTCGTTGAGCTCCGCCACGCGCACAAGGCCGCGCGTCTTGGACACGCGCGGATCCATGAACTCGTAGAGCCGCTGCGTGGTTTGCAGAGCCGCCGCCTTAACGGTGTCGTCGGCAAACGTCGACGCCCGCTCAATCACCTGCGGCATTACCTCGGGCGCCATGGTAAACATCACCTTGGGCTGCGGCTCGCGCAAGAACTCGGCAAAGTCGACCACCTTGTAGGGCACGCCGTCGACACGCGACAGGTGCTCGACGCATGCATTGCTCTCGGGCACATAGAGCACGCCGTCCCGAGGGCAAACGGGCGTTGCCGGCAGGCCTGCCATGTGCTCGCAGATGCGCGCGATGGTCTCGCCCGGCAGAGGGAAGCTCAGCTCGTTGATGCCATGCGCGCGGTCGACGACCTCGGCGCCACCGCAGCCCACCAGCACGTCCACCAGGCCTTCGATGCCCCAGAGCTCGTACATGGCCTCGGTCGCGTGGGCGTCGCGCCCGGTGCACAGGCCAAAGAGTACGCCGCGCTCGCGCAGGGCGCGGATCGCCGCCACGGTGCGCGGGGAAACCGTGTGTCGGCTCGTGAGCAACGTGCCGTCGATATCGCAGAACACGGCTTTGATATGGCTGAAGGTGGTGTCCATGGGGGCCTTTCTGGGTTGTGCGGCGGTGTGGGGTGTATTCGTGAACGGCGTACATGGTATACCAAGGCATAGGCGCGGCCCGTCAAAGCAAAAACCGCCACAAAGGTGTCTGGCCCTTTTGTGGTGGCCGGACCCGCAGGATGGCATGGCCGGGACGCAAACCATCGCAACATTCGACGTTATTCGGCAAAATCGCGATTTTCATCGAATGTTGTGATGGTTTTTACTGCTTTGCGGCACGATCCAAATGCCAACGACCAAATAGCAGCAACGCCGCGGGAACTGCCGTCACGACCATGCCCGCCCCTACGAGCGTCTGCTGCACGCCAAACGTCGCCGCCAGCCACGGGGCAATCGCCAGCGGGGCCACGCCGGCGAACATGTTGCCAAAGCCCATGACCGAGTTGACGCGACCGAGCTGCTCGAGCGGAGCCGTCGTTTGCACGATAGTGTTGTGGAGGGGATTGACGACGCCCCAGGCCACGCCCAGGACAATCTGGCCGATAAGGGCCACGCCCACGTACGGTGTCCCCACATAAATCAGACTTCCCACGCCCACGGACATGAGTGCCACGAGCAGCGTTTTGAGGCTGACGAAGCGCGGCGGCAAGCGGAGCGCGACCACGGCGCCCAGCACCGCGCCCACACCGCTGGCCGACGAGAGCCAGCCCATCCACTCACCACCGACATGCAGCACATCGCGGTAGAAGAACGACTCCAGCGGATCGAAGGCACCGTAGCCAAAGTTCGAAAGGAAAATAATGCAGAACAGCAGGGCGAGGACGCTGCTGGTAAAGACCGTCTTGATGCTGGTCGCGAAGGTTGCGCGGGAAGATGTGTTGGGGTCGGGGCTTTGGCTGGCCTTATCCGATGTGATGTCGTCAATCGCGGGTTTGCCTTCGTGTGTGGCGGCCTGACCTGCACTTTGCCTAAAGCCCCAGCCGGCAATGAACGCCAGTACGGTAAAAATCATCATGAGCACGAACACCGCGCGTGACGATGTAGCCGCCGCGACAAAACCGCCCAGTGTGGGGCCGACGATAATGCTCACGTTGGAGAACATGGTTATGGCGGAGTTGATGTCTTTGAGCTCGACAGGATCGTCGGTGAGGTAGGCCGGATAGGATGTGGCGATGGGCTGGGCGAACCCCATCACAAAGCCCAGGAGCACCGCGCCGAGCAGGACGATGCCGGTCGCGCTGCCAAAGGCAATGATCGCCGCGCCGGTTGTCACCGTGCCCACGATGCTCAGCAAGAAATGGTGGCGCGGGCCCCAGGCGTCGAGCGCCGCGCCACCCGCAAAGGATCCCAAGATCACGAATACGTTCATAAAAAGGACGGCCAGCGATGTCGCCACAACCGAGGCATCGTCTGCATAGGTGAGCGTTCCGATGACGCCGATAAAGTAGCTGGTCTGAAAACCGGTGTAGATGAGAAAGCGCATCGCCACCAGGCGCTTGGCCTGCACGGACAGCGATGATCGAGGCTTTGAGAAAAGAGAGGCGAGCATGGAGACTCCTTGTTTTATACAAATGCGGACGGCGGGCATTCGCCACCGTCTGTCAAATCAATCTATCCGCATGAAACATTAAGGACGCATCAAGCCCCTTCTCTCCGTT
>DBEWTR010000109.1:0-4498 GCA_048205775.1 Collinsella sp.
AGACCCGTGCGGCCACCGTCGGCAGCGCCAGAGGTGGACTCGACGAAGGTGGTGATGGAGGAGACGCCCATGAAACCGCCCACAGCAGCGGCGGCGGAGTCGACGATCAGGATCTCCTTGATATTCTCGACGTTGCCGTCGTCGGTGAGGAACTCGCCCTGCTTGGCCACGGCCATCGCGGTGCCCATGGTGTCGAAGAAGTCACTCATGAGCAGCGAGAACGAGATGACGAGGAGCGCGGGGTCGGTAAGGACCTTGACTATGGCGGGCACGCCGCCGGCGTCGGCGATGGGGCCACCAATGCTCGAGAAATCGAGCGGCGCGATGATACCGGTCGGAGCCTGGGTCACACCTAGGGGGATACCGGCGATGACGGCGACGACGATGCCGATGAGCAGCGAGCCGGGGACGTTGCGGCAGGCGAGGGCGACCGTCACCAGGATGGAGATGATGCCGACGATGAAGGTGGGGGAGGTGATGTCGCCCAGACCGACGAGTGTACCGGCGCCAGCGGTGATAATGCCGGCATCGCACAGGCCAATCATGGCGATGAACAGGCCCAGACCCACCGAGATGGCGTGACGCAGGACAACCGGGATGGCGTCCATGATGGCCTCGCGCAGGCCACAAAGCACGAGCAGCAAGATGACGACGCCCTCAAGGAAGATGACGCTCATGGCCACGTGCCAGTCACCGCCGCAGACGGTGGTGGCGATTCCGGCGATCATCGCGTTGACGCCTAAGCCCGACGCGCAGGCGAGCGGGCGGTTGGCGAAGATGCCCATGCAGATGGTCATGATGCCGGCGCCCAGGCAGGTGGCGCAGGCGAGCGCTCCCGCATCGATGCCAGCGCCCGAGAGCACCGCGGGGTTGACGGCGATGATGTAGGCCATCGCCAGGAATGTTGTCAGTCCAGCGCGGAGTTCGGTCCCGATTGTGGACTTGCGCTCGCTGACGTGAAATAGTTCGTCCATGCATACCCTTTCCTTGTTCGGCCCCGAGTTTAGGCCGATTGACACGAACTCACCCACTATAGCCCCTTTACGACGCTGTTGTTCCTCGCATGTTGATGTTCGGCGCTTTGTAGCAGACGGACGGTATTTTTCGCATGAAAATGTGTGGGTACCGTATACTTAAGCGGTTACAACGACCCCTATGGAGGAACGTATGATTAAAGAGCTTTGCCACGACGAGGCTATCCTGTCCCAGCGTTGCGAGGTTGCGACCGTCGAGGACGAGTCGGTCGCACAGGACCTGATCGATACCATCAAGTCGCTCGACGATGCCGGCTGCCTTGCCGCTAACCAGATTGGCGTTACCAAAAAGGTCTGCGTCTATCTGGACGACGCCGGCGAGCCCCACGTGCTCTACAACCCCCGTCTGGTGTTTGGCCTGGGCGCCAGCAAGATGGAGGAGAGCTGCCTGACGCACGAAGAGGTCACCAAGTCCACGCGCTACATCAAGTGCAAGGTTGCCTTTGACCAGATTGTCGACGGCAAGATGCGCGAGCGCAAGCAGGACTTTGTGGGCTTCGAGGCGCAAATGATTCAACACATGATTGACCACTGTCTAGGAAAGTTGGTCTAAGGGGACCAAAGCACCGCACTTCGTCTCTTTTGGTCCGGGCGTGACATTGTTGTCATGTCCGGGCTTTTGTGTTTAGCGCCTTTTTGTTTGGTGACAATAACCTTAGCAAGAACGTAAAGCTAGGAGGCGTTATGTGCACGAGCATTCGATTTACCGATAATTCTGGCCACATGTATCTAGGCCGCAACCTCGACTGGAGCTTTGACTACGGCCAACAGGTTCGCGTGATGCCGCGCGGGTTCCACATTCCGTATTCGTTTATCGACGACGCGACAGCGGCGCACGCGGTGATCGGTATGTGCATCGATTACAAGAACTACCCTATGTTTTTCGATTGCGGCAACGATGCGGGCCTCGCCGTGGCGGGTCTCAATTTCCCGGGTTATGCCGAGTATGCCGAGGACCCTGTCGACGGCAAGACCAATATCGCGGCCTATGAGTTCCCCCTGTGGGTGGCAGCGACGTTCTCGACGGTCGATGAGGTCGAGGCCGCGCTGCGCGACACGGTGATTGTCGCCAAATCTGCCGGAGAGGGGCTGGGCGTGTCGCTGCTCCATTGGATTATCGGCGACAGCCAGCGCAGCATCGTGGTCGAGATGATGGCTGACGGCCTGCATGTATACGACGATCCGGTCGACACCCTTGCCAACCAGCCGACCTTCCCGTGGCACATGGAAAACCTGCGCACCTATATCACCGCCACAAGCGATTTTCCGCAGACGGCGACATGGCGTGGTGCCGAGCTCAAGCCCTATGGAGCCGGTGCCGGCATGCGCGGCATTCCGGGCGATTGCTATTCGCCGAGCCGTTTTGTAAAGGCGGCGTACCTCAATGCCAATTACCCGCAAAAGGAGAGCGAGGCCGAAAACGTCGTCCGCATGTTCCGTTCACTCGAGGGCGTGGTGATGACTGAGGGGGCGTCCAGGATGGGCGATGGCAAGTTCGAGAAGACTATCTACACCGGATGCTTTAGCGCGCGTACGGGCAATTACTACTACGCGATGTATGAGGATCCGTCGATTCGCTACGTGAGCCTGATGGATGCCGAGGGCGCGAGCCCCGATAGGCTCGTGGTTCCCGAGCCGCGTCGTTCGTAGCCGTTCGCTTTACTGCAATGCAAAGCGGCCCTGCGTCTCTCGTGAGGCACAGGGCCGCTGTCGTTGATTTGTGACGTCGCTAGAAGTTGGCGTCGTTGAGCTGGGTGCTCTCGAGGCCGTCGAGCTGTTGCTGTTCGGGCGTATCGGCGACGCTCTCGAGCAGCTCGGTGGGATCGACGTTCATGTTCCTACCGGCTTCGTTGCCGTTGACCAAGTCGTCCGAGAAGATGTCGACTTCCATTTCCTCGGCTTCCTCGATCTGAACCTCGAGCGGCACCTGGGTGCGCACGAGCTTAACGGCCGGGCGCATGCGGGCAAACAGCGGCACGTACTCGATGATGATGGCCGAGTTCTCGAGTCCGTACCAGCGTGCCGGGCTTTCGCAGGCGCGGCGGACGGCGTACTTGATGGCCATCACGCGGTGGTCATTGCGGTTGATGTCCGTCTCGGGGGCGAGCATCTTGCGCAGCATGCAAAAACGGAAGTCGCCCACGTTGCCGCGCGTCTCGTAGATGGAGTAGGCGTGGTGCTGCGGCGGCAGCTCGCCCGAAGCCATCAGGTCGCCAACGATCTGGCGCAGGTAGGCGTTGATGCGCTGATTGACCTTAAAGCCCAGGTCCAGGCGAACGCGGAAGAGGAAGTCTGTGCCAAAGGTCTCGACGGAATACTCGTGCGTATAGGGTTCATCGGTAACGTGCACGTTGATGAACCAGTATGCCTTGGCGCGCTTGGGATGCTTATCCAAGATGGAGTAGAGCACGTCGCGGTCGAGCGTGAGCGGATCGGGGCTGTTGATGAGGAACACCAGATTGTCAGCGAGCACGGGATAGGTCTCGTCATTGCGCAGGCGATTGAGCTGGTCAATGTACTTGGAGACGGGCAGCAGAATCGTCTGCGTGCGCTCGATGGCGGTGCCGCGACGCCACACATACATAAGGCCGAACAGCAATGCGGCCAGGAAGATCATGACGTAGCCGCCGTCAAAGAACATGGTGAGGCACGAGGCGAAGAAGCACAGCTCAATGGCACTAAAGAGCAGGGCGAAGACGCAGGCGCCCAGCTTGTGCTTGAGGATGCCAGCGATATAGCTCGTCAAAAGCGTGGTGGTCATAAGCATGGTCACGGTAATCGCGAGGCCGTAGGCGCTTTCCATGCGCTCGGAGTTCTGGAACAGCAGCACGATGAAGATGCAGCCGACCCACATGATGTTGTTGACGAGCGGAATATAGAGCTGACCCTTGGTGTCGCTGGGGTAGTGGATGCGCAGGTGCGGCATAAGGTTGAGGCGCGTTGCCTCGGATACCAGCGAGAACGAGCCGGTGATGAGCGCCTGCGAGGCGATGATGGCCGCCACGGCCGAAAGCACAATGGCAAAGGGGCGCAGGGGCTCGGGAAGCATCATATAGAACGGGTTGACGATATCCATCGCAAGCATCTGGGGGTTGGAGTTATTGGCGAGCAGCCAAGCGCCTTGACCCAGATAGTTGAGGATAAGGGCCGCCTTAACAAACGGCCAGGATGCATAGATGTTGGCCTTGCCTACATGACCCATGTCCGAATAGAGCGCCTCGGCACCGGTCGTCGACAGGAAGACAAAGCCGAGCACCATGATGCCCGAGTGGTTGATGGGCGAGAACAGGAACATGATGCCGCGGATGGGGTTGAGCGCGCGTAGGATGGACAGGTTGCCGAGCATGTTGAACAGGCCGGCGCCTGCCAAGAACAGGAACCATAGTGTCATGAGCGGGCCGAAGAGCTTGCCGATTGAAGAGGTGCCGGCGCGCTGCATGGCAAATAGGCCGCAGATAATGATG
>DBEWTR010000122.1:0-3131 GCA_048205775.1 Collinsella sp.
GGGAGAGATATATGGAAGAGATGCCCAAGAACTACGATCCGTCGACCAACGAGCCGGCGATCCTGCAGAAGTGGCTCGACGGCGGCTACTACAAGCGCCGTGAGGGCGTGGGCGACTGCACCGTCACCATTCCGCCTCCCAACGTTACCGGCAAGCTTCACATGGGTCACGCTACCGACGACTCCATCCAGGACGCCATCATTCGTATGGCCCGCATGCGCGGCAAGTCCACGCGCTGGGTGCTCGGAACCGATCACGCCGGTATCGCCACGCAGACCAAGGTCGACAAGAAGCTCAAGAGCGAGGGCATTAGCCGCCTGGAGATCGGTCGCGACAAGTTTGTCGACGCCTGCTGGGACTGGACCCACGAGTACGGCGGCATCATCGTCGAGCAGATCAAGCGTATGGGCTGCTCCGTCGACTTCGACAACGAGCGCTTCACCATGGACGAGGACTATGCCCAGGCCGTGCGCAAGGTCTTCTGCGACTGGTACCACGACGGCCTGATTTATCGCGGCAAGCGTATCGTCAACTGGTGCCCCAATTGCACTACCGCTATCTCGGACGACGAGGCCGAGTACAAGGACGAGAAGGGCCACCTGTGGCACCTGCGCTACCCGCTGACCGAGCCGGTCAACGGCCAGGACTACATCGTCGTCGCCACCACGCGCCCCGAGACCATGCTCGGCGACACGGGCGTTGCCGTCTCTCCGAAGGATCCCGAGAAGGCCGCCTTCGTGGGCAAGACCGTCAAGCTTCCCATCGTCGACCGCGAGATCCCCATCTTTGAGGATTGGCATGTCGACGCCAACTTTGGTTCCGGTTTCGTCAAGGTCACCCCTGCTCACGACCCCAACGACTACGCCATGGGTCAGGCTCACGACCTGCCGCAGATCAATATCTTCGACGAGCACGCGGTGGTCGTCGAGGGCTACGGCGAGTTCACGGGCATGAACCGCGACGAGTGCCGCGAAGCCGTCATCAAGTGGTTCGACGAGCACGGCCTGCTCGACCACGTCGAGGAGCACGACCACTCTGTAATGCACTGCTACCGTTGCGATGCCGCGCTGGAGCCGTGGCTGTCCGAGCAGTGGTTCGTCGCCGTCGACAAGCTCAAGGGGCCGGCGCTCGACGCCGTCAACTCCGGCAAGGTTACCTTCCACCCCGCGCGTTGGACGCAGACCTACACCACTTGGATGGAGAACCTCAAGGACTGGTGCATCAGCCGTCAGCTTTGGTGGGGTCACCGCATCCCCGTTTTCTACTGCGAGGATTGCGGCTGGGAGGACGCCCTTACCGAGGACACCGACGTGTGCCCCAAGTGCGGCGGCCATCACGTGCATCAGGACGAGAACGTGCTGGACACCTGGTTCAGCTCGCAGCTGTGGACCTTCGCCACGCAGGGCTGGCCGCAAAAGCCGGAGCTGCTCGAGGGCCATCACCCCACGACGGCGCTCGTCACCGCGCGCGACATCATCGCGCTGTGGGTTGCCCGCATGGTCATGAGCTCGCTGTACTTCCTGGACGAGGTGCCGTTTAAGGACGTCGTCATCTACCCGACGATTCTTGCCAAGGACGGAAGCCGTATGTCCAAGTCCAAGGGCAACGGCGTTGACCCCATGGACCTCATCGGTATGTACGGCGCCGACGCCATGCGCTACAACCTGCTTACGCTGTGCACCAACAACCAGGACGTCAAGTTCGACGCGAACATCGATAAGAAGACCCAGAAGCTTATCGACAGCCCGCGTACCGAGCAGGCCAAGTCGTTTGTGACCAAGATCTGGAACGCAAGCCGCTTCCTGCTTATGAACATGGAGGGCTACACGCCCGGCGAGCCCGTCGTGGAGACGCCGGCCGACGCCTGGATGTTCAGCCGCCTGGCAAAGGCCGTGAAGATGGTCACCGAGGGCATCGAGAACTACACCTTTGGCGATATGGCCCGCGGCGTGCAGCAGTTTTTCTGGAATGAGGTCTGCGACTGGTACGTCGAGGTCACCAAGGCCCGCCTGAAGGGCGAGGGCCGTCTGCAGGCGCAGCGCAACCTGATCTTTGTGCTCGACACCTCCATTCGCCTGATGCACCCGCTCATGCCGTTTGTTACCGAGGAGATCTGGGACAACATGCCGGCGAGTGTGCTCGACCTGGACGCCGAGGGCAACGTGGATCGCGCCGAGGCGCTCATGATCGCCAAGTGGCCGGAGCCCGCCGACTACGCCAAGTACGTCGACGAGCCCGCCGAGCGCGCGTTTGAGCTGTGCCGCGCTGTCGTTTCCGCCGCTCGCGCCACGCGTTCGCGTTATCGCTTGAGCCCCAAGGCCGAGCTCGACGTGGTCGTGCGCGCCGGTGCCGAGGATATCGAGAAGCTCGAGAGCCTGCGCTCGACCATTGAGCCGCTGGCCAACACCGCTTCGCTGGTCATGGGTACCGATGTTGAGAAGCCGGCTGCGAGCATCGCCGTCGTCGACAGCGGCGTCGAGGTCTTTGTGGTGCTCGAGGGCAAGGTTGATCTTTCGGCCGAGAAGGCACGTCTGGAGAAGGAGATCGCCGCGGCTCAGAAGGAGCTCGCCGGCTGCGAGAAGACACTGGCCAACGAGGGCTTTGTGGCCAAGGCCGCGCCCGCGGTGGTCCAGAAGAAGAGGGACCGTGCAGCTGAGCTCAAGGAGATCCTGACGGCGCTGAACTCGCAGGTTGCTGACTTCTCGTAGGCGTAACTGGGGGACGCGGTTTGGGGCTTTGCTCGCTACTGCGGACAGTCCTGCTCGCACGAAGGCCACATTAAGTGGCCTTCGGCTCGTGCGGAACTTGTATCGAGCAAAGCCCCAAACCGCTCCCATAGCGGTTACGGGTGCGTCCGCTGCCTGGTAGGGCCACTTGGTTGTGGCCTTGATCTCGCTGCAAAGCGGTGTTTGGCTGATATTTTGAATGGGAGGGGCTCGTTGTTGATTCGGGCCTCTTTTTATGTTGAGGGGACTTTGGGTTATGGCTAAGCGTTCTGGGTCGTATGTCGTTCCTTTCTCGTTTGAGTTGCTTTCGTTTGGTGAGGCTGTTGGGCTGGCTGCTGATACGGGGCGGATTTCTGGGGATGCTGGTCCTCTGCTTGAGACGGTTGTCGATATGCTCGATGAGCT
>DBEWTR010000125.1:0-2956 GCA_048205775.1 Collinsella sp.
CTCGCGCTGCGGAATGTTTTCAAAACCAAGCCCGGCCCCGGCCTGCGGTAACATCGCAGGCGGTTCTTGGGCATCGCTTGCTGGCAGGGTTCCCTTGCTGAAATGGACTTGGCCGAAAGGGCCGCTGGCCCCAGTCGCTGGTTCCGCTTTGCGTGAACTCCGCGCTACTGGGGGTCCAATTAGGCTTCTGTTGTTGGACCCGCTACATCTTCCCGGCCCAACATCGCCCGTAGCTTCTCAAAGCTGTCCTCGCTCAGGCAATGCTCCATGTGGCAGCCCTCTTGCGACGCGACCTCAGCCGAAACACCCGCATCCTCTAGCAGCCCCACGAAAAAGCAGTGACGCTCCCACATTTGGCGAGCGACCTCCAGACCACGCTCCGTCAGATGAACGTCGCGCTTGCCCATTTCGACATAGCCGCTGCTCTCCAGCGTCGCCATGGCTTTAGAGACGCTCGCCTTGGTTACGCCTAGGTATTCAGCGACGTCAATCGATCGAACGATGCCCTGGCGCTGCGACAGAACGTAGATCGATTCGAGATAGTCTTCTCCGGATTCACGCAGGGCCATGGGCCGCCTTTCGCGATGGCTTCTAGTTAGCCTTTGGATACTTTTGCTTGATTTACTTTACCGCAAAAGTTGCCCATGTCTTACTACTTTGCCTAAAAGTTAGCCGTGTTTCACAAAACGTACGGGACGAAAACAAAATGGGGACGCTCCTCAAGGAGTGCCCCCAGGTGCCGGGTGCCGGCCCGCGGCTAAATGAGGTCAAAGTGCTTTGCGGCGTTGTAGATCCCATCGTCGTCCACGGCGGTCGTCACGTAGGTCGCTGCGGCCTTCACAGTCTCCTGCGCGTTGCCCATGGCCACACTTGTGCCCACGGCGGAAAACATCGACAGGTCGTTCTCGCCATCGCCAAAGGCAATCGCCTCGCCCGCGTCGATGCCCAGGCGCTCCAGCGTCGCCGCCACGCCCAGGTCCTTGCCGCCGTTAGCGGGAATAATGTCGCAAAACAGATCGCACCAGCGCGTAGTGAGCGAATGCGACACGGCGTCGGTCACGATATGCTCGTCGGCCGGGTCCACAAAGGCGCAGAACTGGTAGACCGGCGCATCAAAGGCATGCTCAAACGGCTCCTCGTGGTAGACGATTCCCGCGTTGCTACCGGCCGTCACCACACGCTCGGACAGGCGGTTCACAAACGAGTTCTCGCCCTGCATGCACAGCGAGTCGTAGCGCCCCTGTGCCACCTGACCCACGATCACCGCAACGTCGTCCGGATCAATCGGGCAGCTACGGTAGACGCCCTCGGCATCAAAGCAGTGTTGGCCCGAAAGCGTAATGTACGCATCCCAGCCCAAGTCGAACAGCCAGTCCGGCATCTGGTAGGTCGGGCGACCCGTGGCGATCACGCACGCAATCCCCTGCTCGTGAAAGCTGTCGAGCACCTGCTGCGCCGACGCCGGAATCCGGTGGGTCTTAAAGCTCAGCAGCGTGCCGTCGATATCGAAAAACGCGGCTTTGATCATCCTCGTCTACTCCTCGCCCTCGAGCTTTTCGCTCGCCTCGAGCCACGCCATCTCCAGCTCGTCCATGGCGGCGTGGGCCTCGTCGATCTTTGCCTGCTGCTCGCCCAGCGCCGTGTAGTTGGTGGGATCGACCTGGGCCATGGCGGCCTCGGCCTCCTCCACGCGAGCGCGCTGCGTCTCCATCTTGCGCTCGAGCGAGCTCACCTCGCGGCGGAGCTTCTGGCGTTCGGCGTTGGAAAGACCGTTGGGCTGCCCGCTCGTCTTAGGCTTTTCGGCCGCAACCGCTGCGGCACCGGTGTCGAACGTGCCGGTCTTGGCACTCGGCGCGCCCACGGGCTCGCCCTCGGCGGTGGCGTTGCACAGGCGCAGGTACTGATCGACGCCGCCGGGCATATGCGTCAGGTGGCCGTCAAGCAGTGCCCACTGTTGGTCGGTCACGCGCTCCATGAGGAAACGGTCGTGCGTCACCAGGATCAGCGTGCCGGGCCAGCCGTCCAGCAGATCCTCGACAATCGCGAGCATATCGGTATCCAGGTCGTTGCCCGGCTCGTCCAGGATAAGCACGTTGGGCTCGTCCAGGATCGTCAGCAGCAGCGACAGGCGACGGCGTTGGCCGCCCGAAAGGTCGCCGATACGACTCCAGAGCTGTTGGGTCGTAAAGCCCAGGCGCTCGCAGAGCTTCTCGGGCGAAGTCTCCTTGCCGTCGATGACGTAGTACTTCTTATAGTTGCTGAGCACCTCGCGGATCGTGTCGCCCATGTAGGGCTCGAGCTCCTCGAGCTGCTGCGATAGCACGCCAAAACGTACCGTCTGGCCAATCTTCACACGGCCGCGCGTGGGCTCAATCTTGCCCTGGATCACGTCGAGCAGCGTGGACTTGCCGGCACCGTTCTCACCCAAAAGACCATAGCGGTCGCCCGCGCCGATAAGCCAGGTCACGTCGGAGAGCACCTGCTTGGGCGCGCCGTCGGTATCCGCATAGCCGGCGTCCACGTCGATCACGTCGATGACCTGCTTGCCCAGGCGGCTCACCGCCAGGCGCTTGAGCTCCAGCTCGTCGCGCACGGGCGGCACGTCGGCGATGAGTTCGCGAGCGGCATCCACGCGAAACTTGGGCTTGGTGGAGCGCGCCTGGGCGCCACGGCTCAGCCACGCGAGCTCCTTGCGTGCCATGTTGCGACGACGCTCCTCGGTAACTGCGGCCATGCGGTCGCGCTCCACGCGCTGCAGGATGTATGCCGAGTAGCCGCCCTCGAAGGGATCGACCTGGCCGTCGTGGACCTCCCACATGCTGGTGCAAACCTCGTCCAAGAACCAGCGATCGTGCGTGACCACGAGCATGGCGCCCTGACCGCGCTGCCAGCGGGCCTTTAAGTGACGCGCGAGCCAGTTGATGGTGCGCATGTCCAGGTGGTTGGTGGGCTCGTC
>DBEWTR010000132.1:0-4865 GCA_048205775.1 Collinsella sp.
CCGGTGTCCATCGAGGTCACGATATAGAGGGCCTTCTTCATTGGACGATCACCGCATCGGATTTCTCGATCAGCTTCTGCAGCGCCTTTTTAGCAATCGCCTTCCTGCGGTTGGCCGGAGATTCCTGATAGCGCTCGTATACCTCGGCCTTCACCGCGAACCTTGCGTCGCCTGAAAGATCCGCCATTGCGCGGAGCTGCGCTATATGTAGATGATGGTAGGCGGGAGAGGCGATACGCTTTTCCATGTCGTAATAAGACCAGAAGCCGGCGTCGTAGTCATCCAAATGGCAAGCCAACGTCTCCGCAGAGTGCTTGAATGGCCCGGCGAAGCGCGCGTCGACCAACGATGCGTCATAGAGACCGAAAAGGCTAAACACCCAACCGTTCATGACACTGCGCCTGGGGCGTTGAGGGTACTCCTCCAGGAACAGTTCTCCCCCGTCATGCGACGACACGCCGCCATTGTCCATGTCGATAAGCATGAACTCGGCAGCTTTCAGCGCCGCAACTCTATAGCACTCGTCCCCGAAAGCCGCATGGGCCCTCAGCAGCATCGAGCACCCCTCGCCTTGGGCCATCGAGGAGACGGAGTACTTAGCGCTGCCTATCGGACCAAATGCGTCCCAAGAGCCGTCATCCCGCTGGGCGCCGATCGCCCAATCCGAGCATACCCTTAGTGCGTCGAGAAAGCGCTCAACTTCATCCGACCTGAGAATGCTCAAGTCGTAACAGCCCAAACCGTATTGGAAAATGGCGATGGGGAAATGCACCCGCGCCCCACCGGCGATGACGCTAACAGGGACACCGCCCTCGTCGAGCAGAGTACTGCCAGTGACCTTGCCGGTCAAATCGTTGTAGTACCCGGACAACTGTCCGACATTATAGGCCCTGCCCATGCTCTGCTCTACGGCCACAGCCGTCTTGCCAGTGAGCATTTTGCTCCACCTTTTGAGCATGGTCATCTTCTGCGCAATCTGGCCCATCATTCACCTTCGTTTCTGTAATCGACTCCGAGCGAGCGCACAAGCCCCTCCACGTTGGCCTCCAAACGGAAGTCCCTCTCCCAAACGGCCCTTGCAGCGCGCCTCATAGAAGACCCTTCGGCCTTGCCCAAAAAGACGAATCGCTTTATGGCCGCGGCGACATCTTCCGGTCCACAGTCGCTAGGTAGGAGAAAGCCGTTGACGCCATCGCTTACTATCTCGTGGGTTCCGCCAACGTCCGTGGCGATGACGGGAATGCCGAATCCGCAGGCCTCCATGATCGAAAGCGGCAGGCCCTCGCTTGACGAGACGTTCACGAAGACGTCGAAATGCTTCGCTGCGTACTCCCCCAAAAGCGCGTCGTTCGGCAAAGCCCCCGCGAACTTCGCGGTGGAGTGCGTCAGCAACGAGCAGGCGGCCCTCGCCTCCTCGAGCTGTGGGCCGTCGCCGTAATGGGTCCATTCGACGCGAAGCCCTTCGGCATCAAGAAGGGTGACAGCCTTAGCAAGAAGAGGCACGCGCTTAACGTCGACAATACGCGAGCACGAGACGACCCGCAACGGGCAGGTCAACGGCTCGCCGGACTTGTCTGGCATCTCCCGCGTTCCGAGATAGGAGGTCGTCACCTTGCCCTCATGGCCCGGCCAGTTCGCGTTTATGTATTCCTCCCCGTCTTTCGAGCAGGGAAGCACTCCGGAAAGCTTGGATAGGAGGTATCCCCGGAAGGGCAAATAATGCACATCGGTACGATCTGCATACAGATCGTACCCATGTGCACGCGCAACGGCGCGTGCACATGGGTACGTGCCGGTCAGCCAAGCAGCGACCAAAGCGGTGTCGTAAAGCCAAAAGCTGTATATGTGCGTGGGCTCAAAGCCAAAGCGGACCAGTTCCTCCGCAAGCACGTCCGCCTTTGCCTTCGCCCTCGCGGCAAAGTAGCCCCGAAACACGCGCTTTCCGATTCCATGAACGGATTCTGTGGCATAGGCCTCACGAACGTCCGCACCGCCCAAAAGGGGAAACGCGATCCCTTTGACTGCAAGCAAAGCCTTGTCCTTGGAGGTATTACCGCAACCCAAGGCCAGGGGCGTCACATTGCCCGGCAGCGCGCAGGTGGGCGCGTCACCCGGCTGCGCCTCGGTCCCCACGGCGAGCACCTCGTCGAAATAGGTCGAAAGAACGCCTATCTCGTTCTCGAGATAGGACTCAGCGGCGACCTCGCCGCGGTTAAAGGGGAACCTCCTCGTCAGAAGGAGCAGCCGTCTCTTTTTTTTATCAGCAGTAATCGCCACAAATACTAATCCCTCTTGAATAGGTCGCGGGTATACACCTTGCCGGCAACATCGGCCAGATCGTCGCTCCACCGGTTGGCAATGATCACGTCACACTCGGCCTTGAACTTCTCAAGGTCATGCGTCACCTCGGAACCGAAGAATTCCGGCGCGTCCAGCGTTGGCTCGTAGACAACGACCGGCACTCCCTTGGCCTTCACGCGCTTCATAACGCCCTGGATGGAACTGGCGCGGAAATTGTCGGAGTTCGACTTCATGGTCAGGCGGTACACGCCCGCCACGGGCTTCTCCTTGCCTTCGTATACCTTGTCCCACAGCAGTTGCAGTACCTCGTCTGCAATGTAGTCCTTGCGAGTGCGGTTGGCATCGACGATGGCCTCGATAAGGTTCTGAGGCACGTCCTTATAGTTGGCCAGCAACTGCTTGGTGTCCTTGGGCAGGCAGTAGCCGCCGTAGCCGAAGGAGGGGTTGTTGTAGTGGGAGCCAATGCGGGGCTCTAGGCACACGCCATCGATGACGTCCTTGGTGTTGAGTCCCCTCATCTCGCAGTAAGTGTCCAGCTCATTGAAGTACGCCACGCGAAGTGCCAGGTAGGTGTTGGCGAACAGCTTCACGGCCTCCGCCTCGGTGGTACCAAGAACGAGCTGCGGGATGCCCGTCGTGCCATCAGGGTTGGTGCGCTCAAGCTCGGCGGGGCCGACGCCTTGGGCGAGCAGCCCAGCAAACGTCTTTGCGGCCTTCACAGCTTCCTCGTCGTCCTTGGGCGCGCCCACAACGATGCGGCTAGGGTGCAAATTATCGTAGAGCGCCTTGCTCTCTCGAAGGAACTCGGGGCTGAAGATGATGCGGCTGTCGCCAAGCGTCTCGCGAAGCGACGAAGTGTAACCCACAGGGATGGTCGACTTGATGACAATCCAGGCCGTCGGGTTCACCGAGCGGATTGCCGAAATTGCGGCTTCAACAGACGAGGTGTCGAAAAAGTTGCGGTCCGAGTCGTAGTTCGTTGGCGTGGCCACGATGGCGAAATCCGCGCCTGTATAGGCCTCGGCGACGTCCACGGTTGCATGCAGGTCGAGCTTCCTCGTGCCCGCCTTAGCCTCGGCCAGGAAGAGCTCAATCTCGTCGTCCTGGATGGGCGACTGAAAAGCGTTAATCTTCTCTACCTTCTCGGAGACGATGTCGAGCGCGCGCACCTCGTTGTGCTGCGAGAGCAGAACGGCCAACGAGAGCCCCACATAGCCGGTGCCGGCGACTGCTATCTTCATTTTTTCGGACATATCATTCAACCTTTCGTTAAGAGCAGGCACACATATGAAATAGTTAGGATTTCGCCTTGCCGAAGAACTTCAGCGCCTCAGAGACGCAGGCGGCGGGCGATGAGGCAATGGCCTTTAAGGCGTAAATCACAGCCTGGCCTGGCTGGTTGCTGCGCTTCATAGCGAAGGCGAGCACGGCGTTGTGGCGAAATTCGATGTAGCGCACATCCTTCTTGCTGAGGCGCGGGTAGTAGCCGCGCACCACCTCGTGCCTTGCGACCTCGCCGTTTACCTTGTTCTTGCCAAGCGAGAGTCTCTCGCCGGAATGGAGGTACTGCCTCACGTGCACCTCGGGCATGTAGCCCATGTGGGCGCCAGCCTCTATGCAGCGCAGCATCAGCCACCAGTCTTGGCCGGTCGCCACCTCGCCGAAACCCTCAGTGCGGTCGAACAGGTCGCGCCTGAGCATATAGATGGCCGTTGGGCTTATCGGCGTTAGGAGGTGCGCGCGCAGCAGACCCTCGGTGGAGAAGTCCTCGCAATGGTCGAGCCTGCGGTGCTCCACAAGCCGGCCACGTTCGTCATACCACGAGACATCCTGCCAGCTCATGTCGAGGGAGTTTTCCTGCATGAAGGCGACCTGGGTGGACACCTTGTCAGGCAGGAACTCGTCGTCATCGTCGAGGAACGTGAGGTACTCGCCCGTCGCCTGGCGGCAGGCGTAGTTGCGCGCCGCCCCGCCGCCGGTCTGGCCGGAGGTGTGCAGCAGCCTAAAGTGCGGAAGGCTCGCGGCATAGGGGGCGACCGCCGCGTCGGTCTCGGCGCTTTCCGGCCACTCCGGCCGATTGTCGCTCACTACAATCAGTTCGATGTTCTCCGCGCCGTAGTCCTGCGCGGCGATTGAGTCCAGGGCCACGCGAATCCTGTCAGAGCGCTTGTAGGTCGGCACCACGATCGAGACGAGGGGTTTGTCAGCACTCATGCGCTACCTCCCCGTCTTCTTCTTGCCGAACATGACGCCAAAGGTCTTGAAGAAGACCTTCCAGTCTGCCTTGAGGCTGGCACCCTTCGCGTAGGCAAGCTCGAACTCCTGGCGCAGGCCGTTCTCGAAGGTCGCGAGGTTGCGCGGGCCCGACTGCCAGGCACCGGTAATGCCCTGCGGGACGGCAAGCACCTGCACCTGTTGCTCGTGCGTAAAGTTCCCGAGCTCCTCGTAGGTGATGGCGCGAGGGCCGATGACGGAGAGCTGGCCCGCGAGCACGTTGAAGAACTGGGGCAGCTCGTCCAGGGAAGTCTTGCGCAGGACGCGGCCTAGCTTGGTGATGCGGGGAT
>DBEWTR010000277.1:0-2838 GCA_048205775.1 Collinsella sp.
GCCAGCGATATGCAGAAGGCCATTGTCGGAGATGACATCGACGGCGTATTTGCAGTCGATCCGGTATTTTTGCAGTATATGCTCGGCGTTGTAGGCGGCACACAGCTTCCTGACGGCACCGTCGTTGATGGAAGTAACGCCGCAAAGGTACTGCTGCACGATATTTATTGGAATTACCCGGTAGAGGAACAGGACGCCATTTTTGCGGCGGTTGCCGGATCAGCTTTTAACAAGATCGTGGACGAACTGGGCTCCAGCGATATTACTAAGATTGCTGCCGCCATCGAAAAGGGTGCTTCCGAGGGTCGCATCCTCATGTATTCGAGAAACGATGACGAGGAAAAGGCCGCGAAGGCTCTTGGAATATCGGGCGCTCTCCAAACCGATACGTCGGAGGCTCCGATCTTGGGCGTCTATGTGAACAACTACAGCTATTCAAAGATGGATTGGTTCCTCGATAAGCGAGTCACCGTCGATTCTTCGGTTGAAAATGCCGATGGCTCGACGACGTATCGAGTGACCACCTCGCTCAAGAACACGATGACCCCTCAGGAAAAGGCCGAGATGCCTGGCTATTTCCAGGGCCATAACGGCATTAGCCAGGATATTGATGATGAGGTGCTGAGGCTTTATCTCTATGCTCCTGCGGGAGGCAGCATTTCAGATATTAAGACTTCGGGCTCCGGTTCTATCGAGATGAACGAAGCGACGCACGATGGCTTGAAGGTTGCATGGGGCGGTGTCCACATGCTTCTTGGACAAGACATAAAGGTCGAGTACACGGTCACGACTTCGAAGGACTCTGGGCACAAAGAGCTTAAGGTTCGTACCACGCCAACCGCTCAAACGTTCGAACAGGATAAGTAAGATATGAAGTACTTTGGCACCGACGGCTTTCGCGGTGAGGCCAACGTTGGGCTGACGGTAGAGCACGCTTATAAGATTGGCCGTTTTGTGGGCTGGTATTACGGCGCCAACCGCAGTGCTAAGGCGCGCGTGATCGTGGGCAAGGACACGCGTCGCTCGAGTTATATGTTTGAGGCGGCGCTGGTGAGCGGTCTGGTCGCGAGCGGTGCGGACGCCTATATGCTGCACGTGATCCCCACGCCGGGCGTAGCGCATCAGACTGTGGAAGGCTGCTTCGATTGCGGCATCATGATCAGCGCGAGCCACAACCCGTTTTGCGATAACGGCATTAAGCTCGTCAACAGCGACGGCTTTAAGATGGACGAGGACGTGCTGGAGCTCATCGAGGACTACATCGATGGCAAGAGCGAAGTTCCGCTGGCCACGGGCAACCACATCGGTGCCACGGTGGACTACATGCAGGGCCGCAACCGCTACATTGCTTCGCTCATCGCCAGCGCGAACTTTTCGTTGCAGGGCGTCAAGATCGGCATCGACTGCGCCAACGGCTCGGCTTCCTCGGTGGCCAAGCCGGTGTTTGACGCGCTGGGCGCCGACGTGCGCGTGATCAACGCCGCGCCCGATGGCTTTAACATCAACGTCGACTGCGGCTCCACGCATATGGAGCGCCTGCAGCGCCATGTGGTGGAGCAGGGCCTGGACGTGGGTTTTGCCTACGATGGCGATGCCGACCGCTGCCTGGCCGTGGATGAGCGCGGTCGCGTGGTAGACGGCGACCAGATCCTGTACGTGTGCGGCGTGTATCTGAACAAGCACGGTCGCCTTTCGGGCGGTACCGTGGTGCCGACGATTGCCAGCAACTTTGGCCTGGTCAAGTCGCTGGAGCTTGCCGGTCTGAGCGCCGTGACCAGTGGCGTGGGCGACCGTCACGTGTATGCCAAGATGCGCGAGGGCGGCTACAGCCTGGGCGGCGAGCAGACGGGCCATACGATCTTTGGCGATATCGAGCGCACGGGCGACGGCATTATGACCTCGCTGCGCGTGATGGAAGTGATTCGTGCCGAGCGCGAGACACTCTCGCAGCTCACGGCTCCGTGCAAGTTGCTGCCGCAGGCGCAGGTGGCCGTGCACGTGGCGGACAAGGATGCCGCGCTCGAGAACATGGGCGTGCAGAACGCCATCGCCGAGGCCGAGGCTGCGCTGGCAGGCGAGGGCCGCGTGCTCGTGCGCAAGAGCGGAACCGAGTCGGTTATCCGCGTGCTGGCCGAAGCCCCCGACCAAGCCGCCGCCGATGCCGCCATGAAGCGCATCGCCGCCGCGCTGGAAGCTCTGTAAGGTAGTCATTGGGGACGTTCTTAAACAACTAGGTGGAAAGGGGGCGCCGCGGATTGGTTCCGCGGCGTCCCCTTTGCGTTGGCGTGTCGGTTATGCCTTGCAGCTCGTAGAGCGTGGTGAACTTGTCCTGCAGGTAGCTGCAGTAGTAGCGGGCATCGAACGCCATGCCGCACGCGCCCTTGATGAGCTCCGGCGCGTCCTTGGCGCGGCCCCACTGCCAAATGTGCTCGCCCAGCCAGGCGCGGACGGGTGTCAGGTCGCCGCTCGCGCAGGCGCCGGTAAGGTCGACGCCGTCGCGGCACATGGCCGGCACAAACATGGCGTCGTAGGCGCTGCCCAGCGCATAGGTGGGGAAGTAGCCAAACGAGCCGCCGCTCCAGTGCGTATCCTGCAGGCAACCACGCGTGTCGTCGGGAACCGGAATGCCCAGGTACTCATCCATGAAGCGATTCCAAAGCGCGGGGATATCCTTGGCTGTGGCCTCGCCGGCAAACAGCATGCGCTCGATCTCGTAGCGCACCATAACGTGCAGCGGATAGGTGAGCTCGTCGGCCTCGGTGCGGATCAGCGAAGGCTGCGCGATGTTCACGGCGTGGTAGAGCGTGTCCTCGTCGACGTCGCCGTAGACCTCGGGTG
>DBEWTR010000278.1:0-1723 GCA_048205775.1 Collinsella sp.
TAGATAACGCGGACGAGAATGTCACGACCAAGGGCGTCGGTGCCAAACGGGTGCTCTGCACACGGAGCCAGCAGCGACGTCTCGGCCATGGTGGTCGAGTCGGAAGCCGTCGGAGAACCGAGCCAGGGCTTAGCCCACAGATCTGCGGTCAGGGCAACCACAACGACGATGATGATCCAACAGACACCGATAACGGCGAGTTTGTTCTTACGAAGACGCTTAAAAGCGTCGCCCCACAGCGTGCGGGACTTGGCGGGAGCAGATGCGGCCTTGGTGGCGGTAGCCTGCTCCTGAGACTGAGAATCAGTTTCCTGCATGAGACGTACCTCCCTTAGGCCTTATCCGACGGACCGCCAAGGCGGATGCGCGGGTCGAGGAATGCATAGCTAATGTCGACGAGCAGGTTGATCACCATGACGACGACGACGATGAGCGTAACACCGCCCATAACGATGGGCCAGTCACGCATGCTAATGGCGCGATAGACCTCATAGCCGATACCGGGCCAGTTAAAGACTGTCTCAGTCAGAATGGCGCCCGAAAGCATGCCACCAAAGTCGACACCAATATAGGTAACGACGGGGATGAGTGCATTCTTAAGCGCATGCTTGACGATGATCGCGCGATTGGAGAGACCCTTGGCCTTTGCCGTGCGGATGTAATCCTGGTTCATGACGTCAAGCAGCTGCGAACGCATAATGCGGGCGGCATAAGCGGTCGAAACCGAAGCCAGCGTAATGGTCGGAAGCACATAGTGCATCCAATCCTGATACTGAGAGCTGGAACCGCCGGCACCCGAGATCGGCATGGAGATTGCACCGCCCGTAGCGTCCTTGAGGATGACGCCAAAGAACAGCTGCAGCAACATACCGAGCCAGAAGGCCGGGACCGCAACGAGGATCGACGTGGTGAGCGTTACCAAAATATCCCAGAAGGAATAACGCTTTACCGCCGAAATGATACCCGCACCGATACCCATGATTGCCTCGAGCACGATGGCGCACGCGGCAAGTTTGACCGTATACGGATACTTCTGGGCAAAGATTTCCGTAACCGGCAGCTTGCGCTGATACGAATTGCCCAGATCGCCATGAAGCAGGCCGTTCATGTAATACAAGTAACGGTCCACGAGCGACGTTTGAACGGGGTCGCCGTTCTCGTCAAGGATCGCGTTGCCGTCCTCGTCCGACTGGACCAGGTGATAGCGGACGCGAAGCTGAAGCTCCACCTCGGGGGACAGAGCCTTGTCTCCACCGATCAGCTTGATCGGATCTCCCGGCACGATATTCTGAAGGGCGAACAGAATCAGCGTAACGCCCAAAAATACCGGGATGAACTGAAGCACACGTTTAACGATGTACTTACCCATACCACTCCCCTATCTAGGGATTAACCTAAATGGGATGCCGATCGCCAGACCGGCATCCCAAAATTACCATCAGCCAGTTTACCCCAGGTTAGGGAGAACTGTATGTTTCCCATGAGGTCTACGTAAATACTTGACCCTCACGGAAGCTGCAAACTCTTAGGCGAGCTCAGCGGTACCCAGCTCGGCGTGCTTCTGCGGATCGACATAGAGGTGCTTGATGCGATCGGAGCCGACGATGGTGTGCGTGTAGAACATCACCGGGATGACCGGGCAGTCGGCAGCGACCATAGCGTCGGCCTCCTGCATCTTAGCAACGCGCTCTTCGTCGTCAACCGTGGTGCGAGCCTCGTTGAC
>DBEWTR010000144.1:0-5826 GCA_048205775.1 Collinsella sp.
CCGGTCTACTTTGTCGATCGTCCGGCGACAGACGGCCGCGATGGCGAGCAGGTGCGCATTGCCGTAAACGGCCAGACGGGCCGCGCGGCCGCGGTGGTGTTTAGCGACAAGCGCGAAACGCATATCGTGGCGCCGCTCAGCCCGAGCCTGCATCTGTCCGGTGAGAGCACCGTGCACGCCACGCCCGTCGAGGTCAAATACGTTAAATCGCCCTTCCTGTACCAGATCGTGCGCCGTGGAGGCGGCGAGCAACCGCGCCAGGTTGCGGCCGCCGTCGAGGGTTCCTACCGAGAGGAGAAGCCCAAACGCCGCGGTCTGCTGGGTGCGCTATTTGGGAAGTAGGGGAGTAGCACCGGTTGTTGCCGTAAGGTGATGGCCGGGGGTGCGGGGCAGCTCTCAGGAGTGCGGGCTGCCGTCTGATTGTTTGAGGGTGCCAGATGTAAATAAACAGTGGAGCGGCTGCAAAAGAGCCTCCTCACTGGGTAAAATCAGGTTGTGCCGCGGAACCCGCTCCTCAGCTAGTCACACTTCGGAAGCGCGGGCAACGCAGGTATTATCGTCTAAAGGGCCGGCTGCAACCGGCCCTTTTCTGTGGCAGCCAATGGACCCACATCAGACGAAGGCCGCGTCTTTGCCTGTCAGGTCACGCTCGCCAGCCACGGCTAGAATGTCGTTGCCGGCGTCCATGACCGGTATTGTTTCGTAGCGTGCGTCGCAACCGCGAGTGCGCCTGCGACGGCTGCGGTGGCTTCGGTCGCAACGTGCTGCTACCCTTGCGTTTCGCCATTGGTCGCTTCGTTGATGGCGCGGTACTCGGCGCTTAGTTCGCGCGCCAGCTCTTCCTTGCTTGGAAGATACGGCAGGTATTTGGCGGCAAACACTTGGTCGTTGTCTTCGGGCAGCGTGTACTCGACAATCGAATCGCTTTTGTCCGCGCAGAGCACGATGCCTATGGGCGGATTGTCGCCTTCGTTCATGAGCTCGCGCGTGTAGTAGTTCACATACATTTGCATCTGGCCCAGGTCCTGATGCGTAAGGTCGTCCGTCTTAAGGTCGATGAGCACGAAGCAGCGCATCAGATAGTTGTAAAAAACAAGGTCAATATAGAAATGGCGCCCATCAAAGGTGATGCGCTTTTGGCGCGCCTCGAAAGCGAAACCACGGCCAAGCTCCAGCAGGAACTTCTGAAGATGCGTGATGAGCGCCTGCTCTAGATCGCTCTCGCGAAACGCAGTATCGTCCGAGAAACCTAAAAACTCCAGTACATATGGGTCGCGGATGATATCCTCGGGGCGACGAGCCGGGGCGCTCTTTTGGATTTCCTGGGTGACGGCCTCCTTGTCCTTGCTGGCAAGTAGGCGCTCGCGGAACATGGTGTTGATCTGGCGTTCGAGCTGACGCGTGCTCCAACGAGAATCGGCGCATTCGTTCATGTACCATGTTCGAGCATCAGGGTCGGTTATACGCGATAACCTGCGGTAATGTGTCCAATTCAATCCGGAACGCAGCGCGTTCCGGATTGGGAACGCAAGATAAAACTGACGCATGTATCTTAAGCTTCTGGCGTTGAAGCCTCTGCCAAAATCCTTAGTCAATCTAACGGCAAGTTCGTCGATCAGTGCATCGCCATACTTGGCGCGCTCCTCTCCGCCCTGTTCATCAACAATACTCTTGCCGATCTCCCAATATGCCTCAACCATCGCAAAGTTAACGGCGGTATAGGCCTTGTCGCGAGCGGCGTTGAGAATCGAGGAGACCTGCTTGTAAAAACCTTCGGGCACGATTGCCGATTCTCCACGGTTTACTAGTTCACCCATCACTGTCGCCCCACTTTCCTCTTGTGGAATGCATCTTTAACGCATTTAGTTTAAAGCCTCGCGCGGACACGAATTGCTATGTTGTCTGGCACCTTCGCATGGGAGCCTTGCGGTGGTTAAAATGTGACCATAGAGGCAGTTTTAGCGAACCCCGCGGGAGTGACGCGTATGGACAACAACACGCTGCTGTTCCAGGACAAAGGTTCGGGTAGGTTTAAAGACGTTAAGATCTACCCCAACCGTATTGAGGTGCTCAAGAAGGACACTTTCGGCGGCAAGCACACCGAGATTGTCTATCTTAAGGACATTACGGGCGTCAATAGAATCAAGGGCCGCGATGTTTTTCTGCGCAATCGACTGTTGACTGCTTGCGTCTTTAGCCTGAGCAGCCGTGCGAAGGCCCAGGAGTTTGTTAACGCGCTGAACATGGTGATGTAGCCTATGGCGACGTTTGGGCCAAGGTGAAAATCGGGGCGCAGAACGGTATCCTGCGCCCCCGATTGAGTCGATGTGTCTAAAAGGGCCGGCTTGCCTATTCGCTATCGTCCCCAGCGTTTTCGCGGTCATTTGCAAGCATCGCTGCGCCGGCGACCGTCGTCGCCACGGCGGCAGCGGCGAGCCCGGCGGCAATGCCGGAGCCATCGCCCGTGTCGGCGAGTTTTCCGCCCGAGCCCTTGCCCTTGTTGTCCTTGCCGTTCTTGTCGGTGCTGCTCGCGTTGGTGCCGTTGCCGCTGCCGGTGCCGCCCGCACTGCCCGAGGCCGCTACGGTAAAGCTTGCGGCTCCGTCGGTGGCAAGCGTGTAGTTTTGCGCCGCGTCGCCCAACAGACCTTTCGCACGCACCCAATACGTCCCCGCGGCAAATGCCTCGCCCTCGGCCATTGCCGTGCCCGGAGCGCCGTCCGCGTCGTGCACAAACTCGAGCTGGGCGGTGCAGGCGTCGGTTTCGAGCTTGCCCTCGAGTGATGCCGCAATCTTGGCGCGCACGTCTTCGCCGGCCTTAAGGCCTTCGAGTCCCTCAAAATGGGGCGTCAGCGCGAGCGGATCGATATCGATGGGCACGAAGCCCTGCAGTCCTGTAGCGGTCTCGTTGCCCAGGGCGTCGACATCCACGTATTCGATGGCAAACGCGCTGCCAGAAGCGGCCACGTTGAGTACGTTGCTGCTGTTAACGAGGCGGAAATGACCCTCGCCAACGGTCTTGCCATCCTGGAATGAGGCATCGCTCAGCGAGTCGCCGTACGTCATGCGCATGCGGGTCGGGAGATAGTACGGGAGATAGTACGAAGCCGTCTGCTTGTGCTCCGTATCGTAATTGCGCTGATAGATGCTCCGGGCCAGCGCCGCATCAACAAAGTCGGATGCGATGATGCCAATGTGCTTGAGGTAATCTGACTTTGTATCCTCGATGCCGCTGGGATTGATGTACGGGCTCTTATACAGATGCTCGTTGACTACTCGTGCCGAGGTAAAAGGATTGCCTCCGTGCGACAAGCCCGTGCAGCTGGTGTAGTTGATAGACCAGCAACGCTCCAGGACTTTCTCCTTGGCCCCGTTATCGTCCTCGACATCTACCTCGTTGCGCGTGCGTCCGGTCGTTTCCTTCAGCGCATTATCGACCCAGCTGAGCTTGTCGGTTCCCGTGAGTTTGTACTTGTCCTGGGCGTATACCTTGGTGCAATAGGGCTCTTTGTCGCCTGTTTCCCCCGCGGCTTCAAAGCCCTGCGCGTTTTGGACGAGGCACATGGAGCTACTGTCGGTGTGCGCTGCGATTTTGTTATCCCAGTCGGTGAGGTCGAGTCCCCACGTGTGGCCGCTTACGCTGTCGCCGGCGAGCCTAAATCGACGCAGCAGAACGATCTTTCCGCGCACCTCGCCCAGTGTGGGAACGCGGCTCGACGTATAGAACAGTTTGGGGTTGTCGTCCAAAACCTTGGCGAAAGCCGTCGTAACACTTTCGTCGGTAGCCTCGTCGTTGCCTCGTGATACAAGCATGATGAGCGCTTCTGTCGGGTTTTCGTTCAAAAACGTTTTGAAGTAGCCTATGACATCGGAAAGATGCAAAAAGTACGCGTCTTTTTTGAGCAGGTAGTACATCCCATGGTCGATGCCAGGGTTGTCGCCCTTTCCGAGCCGGATATCAAAATAGCGAATGCCTTCGAGCAACTGCGTGGGAATGTAATCCTGCTGGCATTTTACTTGCGAGGATTGGGGCTCAGTGTCGTTGTCCACGCTGCAGGTGCCCGAATCGTGCGTGCCCGGGATGCTCAGCTCGTCGAGGAACTTGTTGTCCTCGACGTATTTCATCCAACATGGTCCGTCGACGTAGCTGCTGTACGTAATCCAGTCGAGGCTGCTAACCGTGGCATCGTTCTTTTTCATGTCGTAACCGATAAGTTCGAGCTCCCACGGAATGCTCTTACTCTTACTCTTATGACAGATCTTATTGTTGTCCTGGTCTTCGCCGTTCGATTCTATTGCCAGGTACTTAATGTCTTTTTTCTCGGTTTCTTTCTCGACCGTGCGGTCTCGGATGATATAGGTTCCGTTTGATTGACGCTCGAACGCAAAAGAGCGGCTGGGCTTGCCGTCATGCTCGCCACTCCATACGTGGATGACCTTTCCGTCTTTGTCCGAGTCGCCATCGACCGACCAAATGCTGTAGCCCGTCTTTTTATGCTCTTCGAAATTGAGCAAGGTGCGGATAGCATACCAGTTTGTATCGTCATTCTTGGTCGTTACGTTCTCAAGGATGAGCTTGCTGGATGTGCCGTCATTAAACAGATGGCAGACGTTGCCGATGACGTTGCCGTCTTCGTTAACGCTTGCGGTGCGAAAATAGCCCGCGGGGCGAAGGCGAATGACGAAATTGTCGAGGCTGACCGACGCTGTGGCAGCGTCGTCTGCAAATGCCGCTCGTGGGCCAATGCCCAATGCCGCGGTTTCGGGCAGGCTTGCAAGTGGCGACAACGCCGCGAGTCCAAGGCCCAACGTAAATGCTCGGCGGCTGATGGCGTGGTGTTCGGTCATAACTTCTCCATTCGTAGAGTGCGGTTATGCGATAGTTTTGGTCACTATACTGCTCAGATGTTTAAAGATGCTGGTTTAATTGTCTGCGCGGCGCAATAAATCGGCGGGCGGACGTGTTGGGGTGCTTGTCGTTTTCGTACTGTTGCTACATTTGGAGCGGTTCCGGCGTCCGGCATCCTCGCGTTCGTTGGCTACCGGCATAAGAAAGGGAGGGTCGGTTTACCGGCCCTCCCTGGGTACGAAGCGCTGGGGTACCGCCGCTTGTTAGCACTGCGCCCGTGTTTCCCGCTGCGCTCGCCAGTTACTTAGCGCTTGATCTCGATATCGTCGAGCTTGACGTCCATGGCCTCGGTCTTGGCCTCGGCGATGTCGTCGGCAAATTCCAGAGACTTCATCATGGTCTCGACGGCGTCCTTGTGCTCCTCGACGTTGTCGATGCGCACATACACGCTGCCACCGTCAACGTCGGTGAAGTACTCGGTCGTCACGCCGCCCGAGTGTGTGTAGGAAGCGTTGCGCCAGGTCTTGCCGTTGTACTTGACGGGGTCATTCTCGGTCCACTCAAAGCTGGCATTCCACTTTGCCTCGTAGTCGAACAGCTCGTCGGCGTTCTTGTCAGAGTCGAAGACGGGGATGAAGCGATCACTGGCGTGCTCGCTCTCGGTGAACTTAAACTGGGCCCTGTCGGCGGTGTCGCCGGCAACGTCGGTAATCTCGACGCCCTCGGGAACCTCGACCTTAAACCAAATGAAGTCGGTCCTCATATCCACGGCTGGCTTTTCTGCGCCGCCGCCACCGCCACTGCCGGTAGCGCCGCCGCTGCCGCCGCAACCCACCAGGGCAACCGCGGCAAAGAGACTGATGCAGAGGGTGAGAATCGCAAAGGCCTTCTTTTTCATGGTCGTGTCCTCCTCGATCTGTAATCGTCCATGGATTACCTGCCTTTACTGTACGCGTGGACGGCTCGCTAGGGTGGGCCAT
>DBEWTR010000150.1:0-4449 GCA_048205775.1 Collinsella sp.
CGTTTAAGAACGTCCATTACGACTACCAATCGTTTTCAGTTCGTAAACTTGCATATATGCATTTATATATGCATTTGCTGGAGGTAGCGCTGAGCGGTATCCTGTTAAGTCGTCAGCATACGGTTCAACAGGGAAGGCAGATTATGCATTCTCCCCAACAGCGCGGCATGCAGGCCCAGCCGATATGCAGCCGTCGCATCTTTTTGGGTAGCGCTCTCGCTGCGAGCGCTTCTGTCGTCGCCGGCGCACTTGCCGGTTGCCAGCGCCCCTCCACGCTGGAAGTAGTTCAGCCCACGACGGGCGGCGGTCGCGACGACCTGTCCGATTCCGTGATCGGCAAGGACAAGATCCGCATCGGCATGGAGGCGGCCTACGCCCCGTACAACTGGCAGGTCTCCGAAGCCAGCGAGTACACTATCCCCATCGACAACGTGCAGGGCGCCTATGCCGACGGTTACGACGTGCAGATCGCCAAGATCGTCTGCAAGGCCCTCGGCGGCGAGCCCGTTGCCGTCAAACAGAGCTTCTCGGGTCTTATCGATTCGCTCAACAACGGCCAGATCGACCTCATCATTGCCGGCATGAGCGCCACGCCCGAGCGCGAGGAGTCCGTCGGCTTTTCCGACCCGTACTTCATTGGCTACTTTGGCCTGTTCGTAAAAGAGGGCTCGCCCTACCAAAATGCGACCAAGCTCAGCGACTTTAGCGGCGCAACGGTCCTCGGCCAAAAGGACACCATGCTCGATACCGTCATCGACGAGATCCCGGGCGTTGTCCACAAGAACCCGGTCGATTCGGTCCCCACGGTGTTTTCGAACCTGATGCAGGGCACCTGCGACGCCGTGACCTACAATACCGAGAACGAGAAGGGCTATATGGCCCAAAACCCGGGTATCGTGCCGATTCAATTTGCCGAGGGCGAGGGCTTTAAGCAGGAAGTCACGGCAAACGTCGGCTGCCGCAAGGGCTCGGACAAGCTGCTTAAGCTCATCGATAAGACGCTCAAGGGCATTAGCCAAGAGGAGCGCAACCAAATGTGGGATGCGTGCCTCGATCGTCAGCCGTCATAGGGAGGCAGCATGAAAACCATCAATCGTCTGGCCTCCTTTATCAAGGCCGACCACCGTTATGTGTACCTGGGCACGAGCGTTATCGCGGCGCTCGGTCTGGCGTTTAGCCAACGCAACCCCACGCCGCTGAGCTTCTTGGCGCCTACGGGCGTGTTCCAAGACTGCCTCTGGGCAATCCTTTGGGCCTGGCTCGCCGTGTCGGCGGTGGCGCTCATCACCAAACTCATGCACTGGAATGACTATCGCGAAACGTCGCCGTTTGCTTCCGAGCGCTTCCGTCGCGGCGCGCGCCTGGGCAGCTATGCCGTGGTCGCCATCGCGACGATCTTCTTTATCGACCGTTGCGTCATGTCGTTTATCGACCTGGTGCAGGTGAGCATTGTCTCGGACTCCAATCCCAGCGACTTTTTGCCGAGTCTGGTCTACATGACCTACAAGAGCGGGGACTTCTTTATCCGCGGTATCGAGATCACCATCGCACTTGCGACCTTCGGCACCGTCATCGCCTTTTTCCTGGCGCTGCTCTTTGTGTTCCTGCGTATTCAGACGTTCGACCGCGTGGACAACGATCTCAAACGCTTTTTCAAAAGCATCGGCCGCGGCTTTGCGACCATCTACTCCACCATCGTGCGCGGCACGCCCATGATGGTCCAGGGTCTGCTCATCTATTACGCGGGTTTCACCGTTTTGCGCGGCATGGGCTTCGAGACCGCCCAGGCCAACCAGATCTGGAGTACCTTCACCGCCGGCCTCGTCACCATCTCGCTCAACTCCACCGCCTACATGATGGAGGTCCTGCGCGGCGGCATCGAGTCCATCGACCCCGGCCAGGCCGAGGCAGCGCGCTCGCTGGGTCTTTCGCAGTGGCAAGCCATGCGCAAAGTCGTGTTCCCCCAGGGCATTAAAAACGCGATTCCGGCGCTCACCAACGAGCTCATCATCAACATCAAGGACTCGTCGGTGCTCTCGGTCATCGGCGTGTTCGACCTCATGTACGCCACCACCACCGTCGCCGGCGTGTACTACCGCCAGATGGAGGTCTACTGCGTGGCGCTCGTGGTCTACCTGATCCTGACGCTCGTGGCGAGCCGCCTGCTCGAAGCCTTTGGCAAAAAACTTGGTGCCGAGGCTCCGGCCACGTTGCCCAGCTCCAACTAGGCTCAAGACGAGGAGAATCATCATGGCAGATACCGCCACTACCGGCGTTGCGGCCGCCGCACAGACCAATGAGCCGCTCATCCGCGTCGAGGGCCTGCGCAAAAGCTTCGGCTCGCTCGAGGTGCTCAAGGGCATCGACCTGTCCGTTAAATCAGGCGAGGTCGTCACCATTATCGGCGCCTCGGGCTCGGGCAAGTCGACCTTCCTGCGCTGCCTCAACCTGCTCGAGACCCCGGACGCGGGCCACATCTGGTTCCACGGCCAGGATCTCACGGCCGAGCGCTGCAACATTAACAAACTGCGTGAGGACATCGGTATGGTGTTCCAGGGCTTTAACCTGTTCAACAACATGGATGTGCTCGACAACTGCACGCTTGCGCCCGTCACGCTCAAAAAGATGAGCAAGGCCGAGGCTGAAAAAATTGCGATGGAGCATCTGACGAGCGTGGGACTCGAAAAGTTCGCGCACGCCGCCGTGGGCCGCCTGTCCGGTGGTCAAAAACAGCGCGTGGCCATCGCTCGTGCCCTGTGCATGAATCCGCAGATTATGCTGTTCGACGAGCCGACCTCCGCGCTCGACCCCGAGATCGTGGGAGAGGTGCTCGAGGTCATGCGCAAGCTCGCTGCCGACGGCATGACCATGGTCGTCGTCACGCACGAGATGGCCTTTGCCCGCACCGTGTCCGATCGCGTGGTCTTTATGGACAAGGGCGTGGTCCTCGAGGACGCCGCGCCGGCCGAGCTCTTCGGCAACCCCAAGCACCAGCGCACCCGCGAGTTTCTCTCGCGTTATCTCGAGGACAAATAACCAACCGCAAATGTTTGCGTGGCAGGGCCGCTCCGGTGGGGCGGCCCTCGTCATCACAATCGAAAGGATGTCATGGCCGAGGTTTGGCGCTTCTTTGCGCATGAGGACGATTTTGCCGATTTGGACGAAACTGGCGCGTGCGAGCGCTTGGGCCGCGTGCTGTCATTTCCGACCATCTCGAGTATGGATGCCGAGGCGGTGGACTGGCAGCCGTTCGACGACCTGCGCGCCTATATGCAGCAGGCGTGGCCGCGCGTGTTCGCGGCGGGCGAGGTCGACCTTATCGACCATTCGCTATTGGTGACGCTTAGCGGTTCCGACCCTGACCTCAAGCCCATTATGCTCATGGGCCACATGGACGTGGTTCCCGTGGTGCCGGGTACCGAGGCCGACTGGACGCACGACCCCTTTAGCGGGCACGTGGACGACACCTATATTTGGGGTCGCGGCGCCATCGATATGAAAGACCAGGTTGCGGGTATCCTGGAGGCCGTTGAGTATGCGTTGGCGCACGGCTGGCAACACGAACGAACCCTGCTGCTGGCCTTTGGCCAGGATGAGGAGACTACGCAGTACGGCGCGGGTGCCATTGGCCGCGCGCTCGAGGAGCGCGGCGTTGAGCTTGAGTACCTGATCGACGAGGGTGACTATCGTATCGTTCCGGCTGCCGAGTACGGCACAGGTGAGGGTTGGCTTATGCATGCCGATCTTGCCGAGAAGGGCTATGCCGATATCGTACTCAAGACGAGAAGCGAAGGCGGGCATTCTTCCAACCCTTACGGTGGCACGTCGCTCGAAGTGCTCAGCCGCGCCATTGCCGCGATCTGCGATATCGAGTGGCCGGCGCGTGTGACCGATTTGCTTGCCGCGCAGCTCGTCGAGCTGGGGCTTTATACCGCAGACGAGATTGCTGCCAGCAAGGATGCCATCGTGCGCGACTGCCTCGCCAGCAAAAAGCTGTACCCGCTTGTGACCACCACCTGCGCGCCCACGCAAATCGAAGGCGGCAGTACCGGTGCCAACGTAATGCCGCAGGATATGTGGGCCAATATCAACTTCCGCATGCTCGAGGGTACGAGCGTGGCCGATGTTGTGGCCTGCTGCCGCAAGGCCGTTGCCGCCGCTGGGCTCGCTGGCCGAGTCGAGATCGAGCTGGGCCCCGGCAGCTCCGAGCCCTCGCCATCCCCGCGCGTGGGCGGTCCGGGGCTCGAAGCCGTCCGCGCCATCGCCGCCCGCTATTTCCGTGATCCCAAGGGGACGGAGGAAAACGGATCGTCTGCGGTGGGCCAAGAGCCGATGAGCATCGTGCCCTCGACCGTGATTGGTGCAACCGATGCCGCCAACTACCAGCGCATTTGCCACGAGTGTATCCGTTTCTCCGCCTTCGTGGTCGACGATGACGAATGCGACCGC
>DBEWTR010000153.1:0-3229 GCA_048205775.1 Collinsella sp.
TAAAGGGGACTTCCTTGAATAGCCAGCTGATCCAACAGGGCCGCGCCGCTTACCGCGCGGGTGATTTTTCCGCTGCAGCCCAGATGCTTGGGGCGGCAAAGACTCCCGATGAGATTATGGGCGAGGCCGATCACCTTCGTGGCAACGCCTTGATGCACCTGGGCATGTATGCCGAGGCCGCCGAGGCTTATGCTGCCGCCCTCAACGACGGCACCTACGGCAAGCGCGGCGCGCTGCTCACCAACCGCGGCAAGGCGCTCGCCGCCGTGGGCGACTACACGACGGCCGCCCAGGCGTTCTCTGCTGCTACGCAGGATGCTTCCTATGCCACGCCGTTCAAGGCCTATCTGGGCCTGGGCAATGCGCTGTTCCAGTCGGGCGATTATGCCAACGCGGGTACTGCCTTCCGTCAGGCTGCCATCGACGGCGCCAATCCGGCTCCTGCCGCCGCACTCGGCGAGCTCGGTCGTTGCTTCATTAAGCTCGGCCGTCCGGCGGATGCCGTGGAGACCTACCGCACGGCTATCGACTTTGCCGGCCCCCGCGACGACACGCGTGCGCTCAATGCCGGCATGGGTCAGGCGCTTTCTGCCGCCGGCCGTCCCTCCGACGCACTCGACGCCTTTAACGCCGCTACTGCCGATGGCATCTACCAGCTCACTTCCGAGCAGGCCGATGAGCTTGCCCGCGTGCATGATTCGCTTGCCGCACTGTCTGCCCAGACGGCTATGGCCACGGCTCCGGCGCCCGCGATGGACGCTCCTGCCGTCGATCCGCTCGATCCTACGGGCGCGACCGGTCAGTTTATGCCCGATCCCTCGGACACCGGCTTCTTTACGCTGTCCGAGTCCGAGATGGTCCAGCAGGACCGTCAGGATCGTAAGCAGGCCAAGGTCCGTCGTCGCCATCGCCACACGGGTCTCAAAGTCTTCATCGTGCTGCTTCTGCTCATTTTGATTGCTGCGGGCGGTCTGGGCTTTGCCTACACGCGCGGCTTTGGCTTCCCCTCGCAGGAGTCGGTTATCACCGATCTGTTCCAGGCTGCCGGCGACGGTGACACCGCAAAGGCCGAGTCTTGCCTGGCATCGAGCCTGTCCGAGGACGCTAAGTCGATGATCATCTCCTCGATTCCGCAGGGTGCCACTGTGTCCGTCGAAGGCATGGATCAGTCCATGACCGAGACGACCGCTAAGGTGAAGGCATCGCTGTCCAAGGGCGGCGAGCAGGAGTACACCGTCAAATTCGTGCGTTCCGACAACCATATCGGCTGGGCCGTTTCCTCGCTCGATATGGATTTCTCGGCTGCTGACAACCAGTAGTGACCTTATGGGATTTAGCTTTGCCCGGCGCTTCACCGCAAGTGAGGTGCCGGGCTTGCGCTAGTATGATGAGCTAGTAGTTTTCCAGCAATCATCCAACACATCAGGAGTTGCGTTGTTTTCTTTGATGGATATGTTCTTCGGTAGCTATGCGGGCGATCTTGCCATCGACCTCGGCACCGCCAATACGCTTGTCTCCGTGCGCGGCAAGGGCATCGTCATTCGCGAGCCCTCTGTAGTCGCCATCGACAAGAACGACGAGCGCATCCTGGCGGTCGGTATCGAGGCAAAGCGCATGCTCGGCCGTACGCCCGGCAACATCGTGGCCGTTCGTCCCCTGAAGGACGGCGTCATCGCCGACTTCGATGTTACAGAGGCTATGCTTCGCTACTTTATCGACAAGGCGTCCGAGAAGCGCTATCCGTGGACCCCGCGTCCGCGCGTTGTCGTCTGCGTTCCCTCCGGTGTCACGTCGGTCGAGAAGCGTGCCGTCTTTGAGGCCACGATCCAGGCCGGCGCTCGCCAGGCCTATCTGATCGAAGAGCCTATGGCCGCCGCTATCGGCGCCGACCTGCCCGTCGAGGAGCCTACCGGCTCCATGGTCATCGACATCGGTGGCGGTACCACCGAGGTTGCCGTTATCGCTATGGGCGGCATCGTCGTCTCGCAGTCCATCCGTATTGCCGGCGACGAGTTCGATCAGGCCATCCTCACGCACGTTCGCGATGCCTACAACTTGGCCATCGGCGAGCGTACGGCAGAGGACATCAAGATCAAGGTCGGCTCCGCCGTGCCGCTCAAGGACGAGCTCGACGTCGAGGTCAACGGCCGCGACGTGATCACCGGTCTGCCCAAGACCGTGCGCATCGAGAGCGAGGAGATTCGTCGCGCACTCAACAAGCCGCTCGACGAGATGGCCAAGGCCGTCAAGGACGCGCTCGACGCTACGCCTCCCGATCTTGCCTCGGACCTTATGTACTACGGCATTTTGCTGACCGGTGGCGGCGCGCTGCTGCGCGGTCTCGACGTGCGCCTGCGCGATGAGACCGGCGTTTCGGTCAACGTCAGCCCCACGGCGCTCGATAACGTTGTTAACGGCTGTGCCCGCGTGCTCGAGGCCAATGCGTTTGATGGCGGCTTCGTCCAGACCAATGCTTAATTTCCAAAAGGTGGATTCCATTTGGCACGATCTTCGGGTTTCTCCACAAATCTGAATACCAAGCGACAATCAACGGGTATGCGCCCGTTGATTGTTTTCAGCCTGATTTCGGTGTTGCTGCTCACGTTTTACATCCGCGAGGGCGAGGCAGGGCCGATTCATGCCGTGCGTTCGGGCGTAACGACGATTACCTCTCCGGTGCGCTTTGTGGGCTCGGCTGTGGCGGCTCCCTTCAATGCCATCGGCAACGTGTTCTCTAACCTAACGGCGTCGCAGGACACGCTCGACGAGCTTAAGAAGCAAAACGAGGAACTGACCTCTAAGGTTGCCGAGCTCTCCGAGTCTCAAAAGACTGCCGAGCGCCTGGAGGGCCTGGTCGGGCTGCAATCGACCTACAACCTCAAATCGACCGCAGCTCGTATCGTTGGTGCCTCCGGCGATGCCTGGACCTCGACCGTTACCATCGACAAGGGCTCTGCCGACGGCCTTACCATCAACATGCCCGTGACGAGTTCTGCCGGTGTTATCGGCCAGATTATCGAGGTATCGGCCAAGACCTCTACCGTGCGCCTGATTGGCGACGAGAACTCGGGCGTGTCCGCCATGGTGCAGGACACGCGCGCCCAGGGTATGCTGCAGGGTCAGGCTGACGGCACGCTGCGTCTTGAGTACGTGAGCGTCGACTCCGATGTTAAGGTTGGCGATATCATCGTGACCTCTGGCATCGGTGGCGTGTTCCCCAAGGGCCTTC
>DBEWTR010000164.1:0-4567 GCA_048205775.1 Collinsella sp.
AAAGGCAAGGCATAGACCTTCTGGTCATGCCTTGCCTTTTGAATGACAAATTGTCGCTCTGGGCGGCGCGCAGCGTCGAGCCGTTACCCGGGCTGGTAAGCCCGCGTAACTCTAGTTGTTGGGTTCGTTTCCGGTGCCGTCGCCGGTGGGCTCTTCGTAGTAGTCCGAATCGCTCGAATCGCTTGAGTCATCGGAATCGTCAGAGCTGACCGATGAGGTTGCGGTACCGTTTGCGTAATCGTCAGACGTGTTGTTGTTCAGGTCGCCAATCGTAGAGCTGGAACCATCGGAAAGACCCATGGTGTTGGGACCCTTGGGATCCTTGCCGGCATCGACGCGCTCCATCATTTCCTTGAGCTCGTCCTCGTAGACAAAGACGTAGCTCACACCGTCGATCATGGTGCTGTCGTCGGCGTACGAGGGCAGGTTGGCCGAGTAGATACCGTCGACATCCATACCGCGCATGGCGTTGACCGTAGCCACGATATCCTGAACGCTCATATCGGTTACGAGCATATCGGACAGCGAATTAACCAGGCCAAAGATCTTCGTGGCATCGAAGTTATTGAGAATCTGGTTGGCAAGGGCGCCAAGCACCTGGCGCTGGTGGCGCATGCGCGTGTAATCGCCGTCGGCATAGGTGTAGCGGCAGCGGGCATAGGTAAGGGCGGTGGCACCGTCCATATGCTGCTGGCCAGCGGTAATCTTAATATCCAGGTGCTCGGGGTCGTCAACATCATCGGTTGCGTTAATGTCGATACCGCCAACCGAATCAATCAGCGCCTGCATACCGTCGAAGCTGACCTCGGCATAGTGGGAAATCTGAACACCGCACAGCTCGTTGACCGCCTCGACCATGGCCTCGGCGCCGCCAACGGTATGGCAGGCGTTGATCTTCATGGTCTCGCCCTTGTACTCGACCTTGGTGTCGCGCGGAACGGAAATGAGCGTCGCCTGCTTTTGCGTGGGGTCGATGCGTGCCAGGATAATCGAGTCGGCACGATACGTATCCTCGCCCGGACGGCCGTCGGTGCCAAGAAGCAGCACGTAGAACGGATCCTTTGCCTCATCGGTGTCAACCAGAACCCGACGCAGATTGTCGGTAATGACATTAGAATCGCCGAGCTTGCCCATAATGGTGGCAAACCACAGGCCGGCAGCGGTAGTGGCACTCAGCAGCACACCAAGCACGACAATGAGCGCGACGTGACGAATCGTGTGGCTACGACGACGTTGGCGAGCTCGCTCGGAATAGCGAGCCACGTTATCGCGACTGTAGATCTTGGCCTGCGCACCAGTTGAGGGTCTTCGGGTGGTGGTATCCGCGAGGGGCTTTTTATTAAACATAGGCAACCTGTATTAGTAGATGACGGGATCGGGGACGGTAGCATGCTCGACATGCGCGCCGAGCGCCTGCAGCTTTTCGACAAACTGCTCGTAGCCGCGCTTGATGTGATGAATGGCCGAAACCTCGGTCGTCCCGTCGGCGATCAAGCCCGCTACGACGAGGGCCGCTCCGCCACGCAGATCGGGCGAGGTAACCTGCGCACCCGAGAAGCCCTTGACGCCATGAATCATGGCATGATGGCTCTCGATACGAATGTCGGCACCCATGCGCACCAGCTCAGAGGCAAACATAAAGCGATTCTCGAAGATGTTTTCGGTAATAACGGAACTGCCATCAGCAAGGGCGGAGAGTACCATAATCTGTGCCTGCATGTCCGTCGGGAAGCCGGGGAACGGAAGCGTCTGGATGTCGACCGGCTTGATACGCTCGGCACGGTTCACATGGACGCCATCCTCGACGCGCTCGCAGTCGATACCCATGAGCTCCATCTTCTTGAGCACCATGCCCAAGTGAATGGGGCAAAAACCCGTGACGTCGACACCGCGATCGTCGGCCATCAACGCACCGGCGACGATAAAGGTGCCGGCCTCGATGCGGTCGCCCACTACGCGATGGGTAACGGGATGCAGCTCTTCCACGCCCTCGATGGTCACGACAGGCGTACCGGCGCCGACAATCTTAGCGCCCATCTCGTTGAGCATGTTGGCGAGATCGACGATCTCGGGCTCGCGGGCGGCATTGTCGATAACCGTGGTACCCTTCGCGCGCACGGATGCCATAATGAGGTTCTCGGTCGCACCGACACTGGCGAACTCGAGCGTGACGGTGGTACCGCACAGACCTTGGGGCGCATTAGCGTTGATGTAACCGTGGGCGGTATCGAACTCAACGCCCAGGGCCTCGAGACCAAGAATGTGCATATCGATCTTGCGAGCACCCAGGTTGCAGCCGCCCGGCATGGCGATCTTGGCGCGATGGAAGCGACCCAGCAGGGGTCCCATCACGGCTGTGGAAGCACGCATCTTGGCAACGAGCTCGTAGGGGGCCTCCCAAGAATCGACCTGAGAGGTATCAATCTCGAGCGTGTGCTCGTCGAGAACATCGATCGTAGCGCCCATGCCCTTGAGCACCTTGCCCATCACGTGGACATCGGAAATATCGGGCACGTTCTGCAGCGTCGTCTTGCCCGGCGCCAGAAGCGTTGCCGCCATGAGTTTGAGTGCGGAGTTCTTGGCGCCCGAAACGGGCACGGAGCCTCCGATGGCGTGGCCACCCTCAACGCGGATAATATCCAAGGTCTACCCTTTCAAAAAGCATGCCCGGGATGGCTGGGCCATCCCGGGCATGATGTGTTCGCAAATGGTCGAACGCTAAATCGTTTGACTATTGGGCAAGCTTGAGCTTACACCATGCGATTTCATTATAGAGGTAGGCGCGGCGTGCATCATCCTCCGACAAATTACCCAGCTTCTCTTCAAAACCTTGAATATCAGCTTTAAGCTTGTCGGCATCGACGGTCGCCAAATCGCAAGCGCGCTCGGCGAGAACGGTCACGACATCGTCCGCAACCTGGGCATAGCCGCCGGCCACGGCAAACGTGTGGTCGACAGTGCCCATGGCCTTATCGGAAACGCGAACGTAACCGCGGTCGATCGTGCAGATCTCGCTGGAGTGAGCAGGCAGAACGCCAAACTCACCATCCGTGGACGGAATCGACACAAACGCAGCGTCGCCCTCATAGGCGCAGCTCACGGGGCACACGATGCGGATACGCATAACCTACTTCTCCCCCATCTTGCGGGCGCGCTCGCGCACGTCCTCAATCGTGGAAGCATAGCGGAAAGCCTGCTCGGGCAGGTCATCGGCCTTGCCGTCGACAATCTCGGCAAAGGAGCGGACGGTATCCTCGACGCGGACGTAGACACCGGGGTTGCCGGTGAACTTCTCGGCGACGTGGAAGGACTGCGAGAGGAACTGCTGGATCTTACGGGCACGGTTGACCGTAAGGCGCTGCTCCTCGGACAGCTCGTCCATACCCAAAATGGCGATGATGTCCTGAAGGTCGGAGTACTCCTGCAGGAGCTCCTGAACCTTAACGGCGACACGGTAGTGCTCCTCGCCGACGATCGAGGGATCGAGGGCGTCGGAGGAAGACGCGAGCGGGTCGATGGCCGGGAACAGGCCGAGCGACGAAATGCTACGCGAAAGAACCGTAGTGGCGTCGAGGTGCGTAAACGTCGTGGCAGGAGCCGGGTCGGTCAGGTCGTCTGCGGGGACGTAGACAGCCTGAACGGAGGTGATGGAGCCCGTCTTGGTCGAGGTAATGCGCTCCTGGAGGTCGCCCATCTCGGTTGCCAGCGTGGGCTGGTAACCAACGGCGGACGGCATACGGCCCAGCAGTGCGGAAACCTCGGAACCTGCCTGGGAGAAGCGGAAGATGTTGTCGATGAACAGCAGAACGTCCTGGCCACGATCACGGAAATACTCAGCGGTGGTAAGGCCGGCCAGACCGATGCGCAGACGCGCTCCGGGCGGCTCGTTCATCTGGCCATAGACCAAGCAGGTCTTGTCGATAACGCCAGACTCGCTCATCTCGAGGAACAGGTCGGTGCCCTCGCGGGTACGCTCGCCGACGCCGGTGAACACCGAGGTGCCGCCGTGCTCCTGGGCGAGGTTGTTGATGAGCTCCTGAATCAGAACGGTCTTGCCGACGCCGGCGCCGCCGAACAGGCCTGTCTTGCCGCCACGGATGTAGGGCTCGAGCAGGTCGACTGCCTTGATGCCGGTCTCAAAGATCTCGGTCTTGGTGGTGAGCTCGTCGAAACGGGGCGCTGCATGGTGGATGGGGTAGAACTCCTCCACCTCGGGCATGGGCTTGCCGTCGACGGGCTTGCCCATGACATTCCAAATGCGGCCGAGCGTCTTGGGGCCGACCGGCATCTTCATGGGCTCACCGGTATCGGTGGCGATGAGGCCGCGCTGCAGGCCGTCGGTCGAGGACATGGCGACCGTGCGGACGACGCCGCCCGGAAGCTGGCTCTCGACCTCGAGGATCGTGCTCAGATGACCGATCGGGGTCTCGGCCTCGACCGTGAGCGCGTTGTAGATCGGGGGCACCGCGCCGTCAAACTTGACGTCGACGACAGGGCCGATGATTCGTACGATGCGACCATCACCGGCAGTCGTCTTCTTGGTGGCTTCCACGACCGCAAGCTTTAC
>DBEWTR010000166.1:0-4482 GCA_048205775.1 Collinsella sp.
CCGCGTGACCACCTACACCGGCAACTACAGCAGCTACCTCAAGCAGCGCGAGGACAACCTGGAGCAGATGCGCGCCAAGCGTGCCGCGCAGGAGCGCGACATCGCCCACATGCAGGTCTTCGTCGACAAGTTCCGTTACAAGCCCACCAAGGCCGCCCAAGCGCAGGAGCGCATCCGCAAGATCGAGCAGATCAAAAAGGAGCTCGTCATCCTGCCCGAGGGCCACAAGCACATCGACTTTAAGTTCCCCGACCCGCCGCGCTCGGGCGATATGGTCGTGGGCTTGGAGGGCGTCTCCAAGTCCTACGGCGACAAGCACATCTACAGCGACATCGACCTCAAACTCTACCGCGGCGAGCACGTGGCGCTCGTCGGCCCCAACGGCGCCGGCAAGTCCACCCTCATGAAGATCCTCGCCGGCCTGGAGCCGCCCACCACCGGCACGCGCGACCTGGGCACTAACGTGGGCGTGGCCTATTACGCCCAGCACGCGCTCGAAGGCATGACCGAGTCCAATACCGTCCTGCAAGAGATCGACACCGTCACGCCCAAGTGGACCGTGCCCCAGCAGCGCAGCCTGCTGGGTGCCTTCCTGTTTAGCGACAACGACGCAATCGAAAAGCAGGTCCGCGTCCTCTCCGGCGGTGAAAAGGCGCGCTTGGCTCTCGCCAAGATGCTCGTGGCCCCCGAGGCGCTCCTGTGCCTGGACGAGCCCACCAACCACCTGGACATCGACTCGGTGGACATGCTCGAGAACGCCCTGCAAAACTTCCCCGGCACCATCGTGCTGATCAGCCACGACGAGCACCTTGTACGCGCCGTGGCAAACCGCATCATCGACATCCGCGACGGCAAAGTCACGGTCTACGACGGCGACTACGATTACTACCTCTACAAGCGCGAGGACCTCGCAGCCCGCGCTGCCGCCGAGGCGGCAGGGGAAAGCGCGCCCGCCGCGACCAAGCCCACCACAGCCAACGCCGCCCAGGCCAGCAACCCCACCGCGGCCCCCCCGCCGGCCGAGGGCAAAAAGACCAGGGAGCAAAAGCGCGCCGAGGCCCAGGCCCGCGCCGCGCTCAACAAAAAGCTGAAGGGCGTGCGCAACCAGCTCAAGAAGATCGAGGCGGAGCTGGACAAAAAGCGCGCCCGCTATGACGAGCTTATGGAATTGATGGCAAGCGAAGAGCTTTATGCCGATCAGGATAAGTTCAACGCCGCGCTGGGGGAATATAACGGCCTTAAGCAAGAGCTGCCCAAGCTCGAGGACGAATGGCTGGAGCTTTCCACCCAGATCGAAGAGGAGACCGCACGTGAACTCTCGTAAGGCCGCTGCCGTGGCGATGAGCATCATCGCCAGCGCCTGTCGCATTTGCGGCATCTTCATGAGCGCGATGACCGTGTTGCTGTGCTTTAGCGGCCTCACCGCCAAGCTGCAGATCGTGGGCTTTGTCGTCGAGCTTTCGCGCGCACTGCCGAGCGCCATCGCCGGCTACGGCGTCATCACGTCGCCCTTTGGCGGCGTGTTCCGCTTAGATTACGCCATCGTGGCCGTCATCCTGTTTGTGGTTGACTACCTGCTCACGCGCGCCTCGCGCCGCGTCCGCTAAAGGAGCAACATGTCCAGCAGCTACCTCATGAACCTGCTCGCCAGCGCCGTTGCCGTCATCGTTGGCATCGTCTTCCACGAAAGCGCGCACGCCGCCGCAGCATGGGCGCTCGGCGACAAGACGGCCCGCTCCCGTGGCCGCGTCTCGCTCAACCCGCTCAACCACATCGACCCGTTTGGCACCATTCTCCTGCCGCTGCTGATGCTCGCCGCCGGCGGCCCGGTGTTCGCCTTTGCCAAGCCCGTGCCCGTCTACCTCAACAACCTCAAGCACCCCAAGCGCGACGAAGTCCTGGTGAGCGTGGCCGGCCCCGTATCGAACATCACGTTGGCATGCCTTGCCGCCGCCCTCATGCACGCGGCATACGGCAACCTCTACACCAGCATGTCCTTTGCCGTGGCATCCCAAATCATGAACTTCGGCGCCACCTTTATCGTGGTCAATCTGTCGCTCGCGTTTTTTAAACACATCCCGATCCCGCCGCTCGACGGCTCATCGATCATTGTGCCGTTCCTCAAAGGCAAGGCGCTCGCCAACTACTATCGTCTGCAGCAATACGCCATGCCCATCCTCATCTTGGTGCTGTATCTGCTGCCCATGTGGACAGGTATCGACGTGATTGGGCGTTATTTCGACGTTACCGTGTATCCGCTGGCCGAGTGGCTGCTCAACTTCGCAATCGCCGGCATCTAAGGTAAACTTACAGGTCGACCGTGCAAAACGGTCGTAACATGCACCCAAACCGCGCCGCGAAGGCGCCGTCAAAGGAGGTCGAAGATGTCGTATCGCGTGTCGACGCAGGTCTACAGCGGACCGTTCGACCTGCTGCTGCAGCTGGTAACCCGCCAAAAAGTAGATATCGGTGCCATCTCTATCAGCGAGGTGGCCGAGCAGTACCTTGCCGAGGTCGAGCGCATCGAGGCGCTGGACCTAGACGTGGCGAGCGACTTTTTGCTGGTCGCGGCCACCCTTTTGGACATTAAAGCTGCCTCGCTGGTGCCGCAGGAGGCCCCCAGCAAATCCGTCGATGATGACGAGGACGGCGCTGACCTCGAGGAGCTCAGCGCCCTCGACGGCGACGCCCTGCGCGAGGTCCTGATCCAGCGCCTGATCGCCTACAAGCAGTTTAAGGGCGCGGCGGCGGCCCTTGGCGCGCGCATGCAGGCCGAAAGCCGCATGCATCCGCGTGTGGCCGGCCCCGACCCCGAGTTCCTGGGCCTTATGCCCGACTACCTGGCCGGCATTACCCTGCGCGGCCTCGCCGTCATCTGCGCCGACCTGGACGGTAAGCGCCAGACCTTCCTGCTGGAGGCCGAGCACGTGGCACCGCATCGCGTGCCGCTCGACCTGACGGTGGCATCGGTCGACCGCTTTACCATGGCGCACCAAACCTGCACCTTCCGCGAGTTGCTGGACGGCGACGCCACGACCGAGCAGCTTGTCGTTACCTTCCTGGCCATGCTGGAGCTCGCCAAGCGCGGCTCGCTCACGTTGAGCCAGGACGAGATCTTTGGAACCATCTGCATCAACCGCGTCGAGGGCGCCGAGGCATACGTGCCCGGCGAGGGCCCCGAGCTCACCGAATAGGAGCGACCAACCATGTCAACCCTTTCCACGCTAGAGGCAAACAGCCTCAAAGGCGCCCTCGAGGCGCTGCTGCTGGTGTCGAGCGACCCGGTGAGTGCGCCCGCGCTGGCCGGCGCACTGGATATCGCCCCCGGCGAATGCGCATCGCTGCTCGCCGAGCTCAAGATTGAGTACGAGGAGGCCAACCGCGGCTTTCAACTGCGCGAGGTCGCCGGTGGCTGGCGCCTGTTTACGCACCCCGCCTACCACGACGTGGTCGAAGCCTACGTGCTGAGCTGGGACACTCAAAAACTGTCGCAGGCAGCGCTCGAGACACTCGCCGTTATCGCCTACCACCAGCCCGTCACGCGTGAGGTGGTCAAAGGCATCCGCGGCGTCAACTCCGATGGTGTCATCGCGTCGCTCGTGGACAAGGGCCTGGTGCGCGAGCTCGGTCGCGACCCCGAGCGCGGTCAGGCCATCATCTACGGCACGACCAACGCCTTCTTGGAAAAGTTCGGCCTGCGCTCCACCCGCGACCTGCCCGATCTAGAGCAGTTTGCCCCCGACGAGCAGTCGCGCCAGTTTATCCGCGAGCGCCTGAGCGGCCGCAGTATTCAGTCCACGCTCGAGGAGCAGGCTGAAGACCTGGACGAAGAGCGCGAACTGCTCGATACCGATGTTGAAGATGTTGAGGCAGTCGAGGACGAGGATACCCTGGTTGTCGACGATACCTCGGAGGACATGCATGACGAGGATTAACGAAGTAGGGGAGACGTGCACCGCAGGTGCCACGGGCGCCGCAACGCCCACAGGCGACGCCCAGCCCGTCTACCCGCACACCATGCGCCTGCAGCGCTTTTTGGCGCGCGCGGGCGTTGCGAGCCGCCGCGGCTCGGAGGACCTGATGACCGCAGGCCGCGTGACCGTCAACGGCCAGGTCGCAACCGAACTGGGCACCAAGGTCGACGTCGACCGCGACCATATCGAGGTCGACGGCATGCCCGTCAAGCTCAACCAGGGCGCCGTGTACCTGATGCTCTACAAGCCGACCGGCTACCTCACCACCATGAGCGATCCGCAGGAGCGCCCTTGTGTGGCCGACCTGGTCCCGCGCGACCGCTTTCCGGGGCTCTTCCCGGTGGGTCGCCTGGACCGCGACACTACGGGCCTTTTGCTCTTTACCACCGACGGCGACCTGTCCCAGGACCTGCTGCACCCCAGCAAGCACGTCTACAAGACCTATCAGGCGCTCGTGGACGGCCACCTGACCGATCGCGACTTGGAACCGCTCCGTCGCGGCATCGAG
>DBEWTR010000282.1:0-5493 GCA_048205775.1 Collinsella sp.
CGACCTGGAGGAATACATAGTCCACTGGAACACGAGCCGGAGGCAGGTAAGATTGAAGGGCCTGACCCCGGAGGAGTACCGGAATCAGGCCCTTGCGGCCTAGTCGCTATTTAGGGCGTCCAAGATTTGGGGCGCAGTTCAGTGTGGTGGCGGGCTTTTTGTATGTCGCGCGTGGGATAGAGCGCATGCGAGAGGAAAGCTCGGCTGCTTCGGACGGTTTTGGAGGGGGTGCCTGAGAAGACCGAGATCATGCACATCGCCTAACTGTGGTTTCTTCCATTGTCATCCATCCGCTACTCAGCAGGTCGTCCCTAAACCGTCCGAAACAGCCGAGTTTTGGAAACCGACTCCCTCGGGGGATAGGCTGAGCATCACGTTGGGACCATTTACCATCCGCGGTCTAGCTGCTTGCGCGCTGCACGAGCTTGACGGGGACAAGCGTCTCCATCTCGGGCTCCTCGCCGCGCAGCAGGGCGAGTAGGGCCTGACATCCCTCATGCGCGAGGCGCTCGGGGAAGCGGCGAATGGTGCTGATCTGCGGCGTCGGGATCTGCGCGTACACGGAATCGTCGAAGCCGATGAGGCGGACGTCTTCGGGTACGCGCTTGCCGGCCGCAACGAGCGCCCGCAGCGCACCCACGGCAGCGTGGTCGCTATGGGCAAAGATGCCGTCGACGGGGCACCCTGTGGAGAGGAAGTCGGTCACGAGCTCTTCAGACTCGATGATGCTCGGCTGCTTGCCCGAGACAAACAGCTGGTAGTCGCGGCGCAGCGGCATCCCATGCGCGGCAAGCGCCCGCTCGTAGCCCATCTGGCGTTCGTTTCCGGGGTAGTTGGCCGTAAAACTCGAGATGCTCAGGATGTTCTTGCAGCCGCGCTCGATGAGGTGCTCGGTTGCCATGTAGCCGCCGCCGATGTTGTCGGAACCCACGTGCGGGAAACCGAGGTCGTTTTCGGGCGCGCGGTCGATGCAGACCACGGGAATGCCGTGGGGGACAAATTCGCCGTCGAGCCTGCGCAGGCCTGAGATGCAGATGATGCCATCGGCTTGTTTGCTCGCAAGCGTACGGAAGTAGTCGCGCTCACGAGCGGGGTCGTTGGCGCTGTTGCAGACAAAGACCGAATAGTCCTCGGTGGCGAGCTCGCGTTCCACATGCAAGGCGATCTTGGAAAAGAAGTCGTTTGAGATATCCGGCACGATCATGCCGATGGTCCGGGACTGGGCCACGCGGAGGCTCTTTGCCGCCATGTTCGTGACGTAGCCGTATTCCTCGATGGCGGCTTCCACACGCTTGCGGGTGTCTTCGGAAAAACGGCCACTGCCGTTGATGACGTGGGAGACCGTGGCGACGGACACGCCGGCCGCTACGGCAATCTGGCGCATGGACGAGCTCTTGCCGGGTGTGGGCATGGGGCCTCCTGCTGTTTTCGGGTGGTTAACAGGTTAACTGAGATTGTAGCGCATGCGTGATGCCGCGATGGACTCCATTTGCCCAGCCTATAAACTACGCCGTTGAACAGGCAATATTATCCGTATGGAGGACTTGGGTAACAAAACGCCGCCGTTTACTCGACGGTATGGGACCGCTTGTCGCCAGCGGCTGCAAGGGCTCTCAGTCCAATGTGGATAAACGTTTAATCTGCAAAGCGTCAAAACATCGGCTCTCAATACGTCAAACGCGAACCCTCAACGGAGGAGTGGGGTCGAGAGCGCTGTGGAGGTGCGCAGAGAGCGGTTAATAACACTCCGGAGAGCGATCACATAGAAACAGGGCAGGCACCTCGGCGGCATCGGTTCGCTGAGGTGCTTTCTGGTAAGCTAAGAACCGGATTCACACGCGCCCGTCCAAGCTGGACGCGCCCATTGGAAGGGAGACCCATGGAGGCTTACAAGCAAGAATTCATCAAGTTCATGGTCGAGTCCGACGTGCTTAAGTTTGGCAGCTTTACGCTCAAGAGCGGGCGTCAGTCCCCGTTCTTCATGAACGCCGGCGCCTACGTGACGGGCTATCAGCTCAAGAAGCTGGGCGAGTACTACGCTCAGGCCATTCACGACAACTTCGGCGACGATTTTGACGTGCTGTTTGGGCCTGCCTACAAGGGTATTCCCCTGGCTGTCGTGACCGCCATTGCCTATCACGAACTGTACGGCAAGGAGGTCAAGTACTGCTGCGACCGCAAGGAGGCCAAGGACCACGGTGCCGACAAGGGCAACCTGCTGGGCTATGAGCCCAAGGACGGCGACCGTGTGGTCATGGTCGAGGACGTTACCACCAGCGGCAAGTCCATCGACGAGACCTATCCCAAGGTCAAGGCTGCTGCCGATGTCGAGATCAAGGGCCTGATCGTGTCCCTCAACCGCATGGAGGTCGGCAAGGGCGGTGTGACCACCGCGCAGAAGGAGATCGAGGCCAAGTACGGTTTCCCCGTCGCGAGCATCGTCTCCATGGCCGAGGTCGTCGAGACCCTCTACAACCACGAGATCGACGGCAAGGTTGTCATCGACGACGAGCTCAAGACTGCCATCGACGCCTACTACGAGAAGTACGGAGCACGTTAGTTACGGCGTTTTACCAAACGCCGTAACTGCTCGACGCTGCGCGGGCCGCATTTGGACAATCTGACGTTCAACTTCAAGGGCGCGACCAGAAGGTCAGCGCCCTTTCGTTTCACGTCACCTTGTCTCAAATGCGACCCGCTCGCTGTCCGTTCTCTACCTGCGGCGTCGTCTTGCTCCGAATGCGGCTCGCTCGCTGTCGTTGCCGAAACATCGGCGTTGCCGGACTAGTCATTGGGGACGTTCTTAAATGACTAGTCAGAAATGAGCGTGGATAATCTCCCGGTTTTGGCCTGTGTGCGGGCTCAAAGTGGGAGATTATCCACGCTCGTTTTAATTTGCCTGGGCTGCGATGCCTATCTAATCGGCTCGGCGTCTTCCCTGAGAATCGAAAGATACTCTTCATACCCGTACTGCCGGTATCTCTGTCTTGACTCGTCGAGAGGACGGAGGATACCCAATTCTTCAAATGATTTGACGAGCGAGCTCGCGGTACTCCTGCCGATATCGAGTTGGGCAGCGATGAATGCGGTGTCGACGATGGGGTGCTCTTCAAGAATGCCCAACAGCCTTTGCCCGTTTGCAGCAGTCCTTCCGAGATTTTCGGTAATGGTTGCTGTGGAACGGTTATGGAGGTCAACAAGGTTTTTTAAGGACCCTACCGAGTCCTTCGCACTTTCGAGAAGACTGTTGCAGAAAAACTCTATCCATTCCTCGTAAGTGCCTCTCTCCCTTACGGATGTGAGTTGCCGGTAGTACTCGCTTCGATTTTTCTTGAACTGGAACGATGGATAGAACAAGCAAGAATGAAGAACGCCATCATTGATGAGCATAAGTGTAATGAGAAGCCTGCCCAGGCGACCGTTTCCGTCTAGGAATGGATGGGCAGTTTCAAATTGGTAATGGACGAGCGCCGCCCGCACAATCGGATCCATTTCGACTTGAGGCTCATTGATAAAGCGTTCGAGGTCCTGGAGCGTGTTACTCAAATCTTCAATGTTTGGAGGGACAAACGATGCGGTTGCAATGGTGCAGCCTGAGGGGCCAATCCAGTTTTGTGAGGAGCGCAGCTCGCCTGGATTCTTCTCCGTTCCGCGCACTCCGTCCAGCAGGACCGCATGAACTTGCCTAAGAAGTCTCGTGCACAAGGGCATCTTTTTGAGCAGTTCTACGCCGCGGTCGACAGCACGGACGTAATTCACGACGTCTGCGACATCTTTATGATGGAGTTGTGTTTGCGATGGACTAAGTAGGTCGTCAAACGTGCACTGGGTTCCCTCAATTTGCGAAGAAAGGAGTGCTTCTTTGCGCACGTACATTGTCAGATACATGTCGGCGTTGGGAACAAAGTAGAGCATGCCTTCAAGCTCTCCAAGCTTTCGTGAGCATGCGGAAAGCGTGCGATAGGTTTCCTCGGTGAGGTTTAGCTGCCTCAATGATTGCAAGGGCGTTGGAAAAAACGAATAGTAAGCCAATTTCCCCGATAGATTATTGCGGAGCGTTCCCTGGCCGTTCTCCTCGATTTGCATCGCGCCCTCCATATCTTTAGTGCCGGAAACTCGTTATTAGGCTAATCATATCAATTCTAATAACGAGTTTAAGGATTAAATAGTTATTAGAATTGATGTAAACAATCTAATGATGAGAAGTCGTTATTACTTGACCATGGAGCTCGGCTTGGTACAAGGGGGGTTATCCAAAATGAGAGCGGATAATCTCCCGTTTTTGGCTCGGTGACGGCCTCAAAGTGGGAGATTATCCACGTTCGCTAGTTAAGCGTCCAAAAATCCACACTCGCCAAACCTACCAAAAAGGACAGGTTTATTTTGGCACGCTTCGGTCGGTGTCAGGAAGTGTTAGGGACAAGGCGGCGACAGGACTCGAGAGCGAAAAGAAGTGTCGGGTTTGGTGCGCCCGCTTCTGCCCGTCCCGTGCGCGGGCGATACTCGGCTTATCGACCAGCGATGCAAAGGAGATGCTCGTCCCACGAGCACTACCGGGAAGGGCTCGCGATTCGAGTCCCCACCTTAGCATTTGAACCATTTGGCACTATAATTACCGTAGGCATGCGCACAACGTTGCGCTTAATCAAGAGGAGAAAACGTATGGGTCTGTTTGACATGTTCAAGAAGAAGGCTGAGCCCGCGGCTGCCGCTGCTCCGGCCTCTATCTCTGCTTCTGCTGGCGCCGACGTGCTGTGCTCGCCCGTCAAGGGCAAGGTCATCAAGATGGCTGACGTGCCCGATCCCGTCTTTGGTGGCGAGGTTCTGGGCAAGGGCTGTGCCGTGTGGCCCGAGGACGATCTGGTCTACGCTCCCTGCGACGGTAAGGTGACCGTCACCATGGGTCACGCCGTGGGCTTGCAGTCCGATAGCGGCATCGAGGTTCTGGTGCACGTTGGCGTCGATACCGTCAACATGAACGGCGACGGCTTCGAGGGCTTCGTCAAGGCCGACGACGTCGTGAAGGCCGGCCAGCCCATTCTCAAGATCGACCGTGCCAAGATCGCTGCTGCCGGTTACAAGGACTGCGTCGTCGTGGCCGTGTCCAACACCGCCGAGTTTGCCGATGTCGAACTCGCCGTCGAGGCCGACTCCGCTGTCGCCGCCGGTGACGCCATCGTTAAGGTCGTCCGCAAGTAAATTGCGGCATCCAAAGGATGTGCAAGGGTGGTCGGGTTTTCCGGCCACCTTTTTTATTTTTCAAGACTTTAGTCTGCTGGCCGCGCAGCGGCCAGCTTTAAACCACCCGCTACGCGGGTGGAGACAAACGGCTTTACAAAGCCACCCCTCCGGCCGATATTGACGATTGTTCAGGCCGTCAAGAATTCGAGTCGAAGGGGTGGTCGCCATGGCCCAGAAGGCCTACAGCCTTTCCCACACGAAGTGGATGTGCAAGTACCACATCGTGTTCACGCCGAAGTATAGGCGCAAAGT
>DBEWTR010000179.1:0-4558 GCA_048205775.1 Collinsella sp.
AAACGGCCTCACCGCCGAGCAGGCAACCGAGCGCCTGGACACCTCCGGCCCCAACACCATCGAGGCACCGACCAAGACGCTCGCCCGTCGCATCGCCGACGCGTTCATCGATCCCTTCGCCGGCATCCTCGCCGCGCTCGCGCTGATCTCGCTCTATATCGACGTGCTCGCCGTGCCCGAACCGCAGCGCGACCCCTCCGCGGTCATCGTCATCGGCATCATGCTGCTGGTATCGGGCGGCATGAAGTTTATCCAGGAAGCCCGCAGCGGCAATGCGGCCGAGGCCCTTAAGGACCTGGTCTCCAACACCTGCACCGCCCTGCGCGACGGCGAGCGCATCAAGATCCCCTTCGACGAGCTCGTCCCCGGCGATGTGATCCGTCTCTCTGCCGGCGACATGGTGCCGGCCGATGCCCGCGTCATCACCGCGCGCGACCTGTTTGTCATCGAGTCCGCACTCACCGGCGAGAGCGAGGCCGTCGAGAAGACCGCTGCCGTCACCGTCGTCGAGAGCGCCGACGGCTCCGCGCTGCCACTCTCTGCCTGCAGGAACATCGTCTTTACCGGCACCTCCGTGCAAAACGGCACCGCCATGGCGCTTGTCGTTGCCACCGGCTCGGACACCTATCTGGGCGGCATCGCCAAAATGCTCAGCGGGCGCGGCGAAAAGAGCGCGTTTGACCGCGGCGTCTCGAGCGTCTCCATGTTGCTCGTACGCCTCATGCTCGTTATGGCGCCGGCCGTCTTTGCCATCAACGCCGCCACCAAGGGCAACGTCATCGACGCGCTGCTGTTCGCCACGAGCGTGGCCGTGGGCATCACGCCGCAGATGCTCCCCGTCATCGTGACCACGAGCCTGTCACAGGGCACCAAGGACCTCGCCCGCCGCCAAGTAATCGTCAAGGAGCTGCCGGCGATCCAAAACCTGGGTGCCATGGATGTCCTGTGCTGCGACAAGACCGGCACCCTCACCGAAGACCGCATCGTGCTCGAGCGCTACCTCAACACCGATGGCAACGAGGACGCACGTGTGCTGCGCCATGCGTTTTTGAACAGCTTCTTCCAGACCGGCCTCAAAAACCTTATCGACCTGGCCGTAATCGACCGTGCCGATGTGACGCCCTCGACCGTCGCACCCGATTCCATGTTGGGTCAGAGCCTGCGCGACCGCTATACCAAGGTCGACGAGGTGCCCTTCGATTTCTCGCGCCGTCGCCTGAGCGTAGTTGTAGCCGATGTCCAAGGCAAAACCCAGATGGTCACCAAGGGAGCTGCCGAGGAAATGCTCGAGATCTGCTCCTTTGTCGAAGTCGATGGTGTCGCCCAGCCTCTCACCGAAGATAAGCTCGCCCAGATTCGCAAGCAGGTCGCCGGGCTCAACGCCGAGGGCCTGCGCGTGATTGCCGTGGCGCAGAAGACCGATCCGCGCTGCGTGGGCGAGTTTGGCATCGCCGACGAATGCGACATGGTGCTGATGGGCTTTTTGGCCTTCCTCGATCCGCCCAAGACGAGTGCCGCGGGCGCCGTCGCCACCCTCGAGGCCAAGGGCGTGGCGGTCAAGGTCCTGACCGGCGACAACGACCGCGTCGCCGCCACCGTCTGCGAGCAGATCGGCATCGACGCGAGCAACGTCTTGCTCGGCTCCGAGATCGATGCGCTCGATGACGCCGAACTTGCCGAGCGCGCCGAGAAGACCCATCTCTTCGCCAAGCTCTCGCCGCTGCAGAAGGCGCGCCTGGTGCGCGTCATGCGCGAGCTGCTCGGCCACACCGTGGGCTTTATGGGCGACGGCATCAACGACGCCGCCGCCATGCGTGCGAGCGACTGCGGTATCTCGGTCGATTCGGCCGTCGACATTGCCAAGGAATCCGCCGATATCATCTTGCTCCAGAAGGACCTGGGCGTGCTCGAGCGCGGCATCATCGAAGGCCGCCGCACCTACGGCAACCTGCTCAAGTACCTCAAGACCACAGTGAGCTCCAACTTTGGCAATGTGTTGTCCGTGACCGTCGCGAGCCTGTTCTTGCCGTTTTTGCCCATGAGCGCCCTGCAGCTGGTGCTGCTGTCGCTGGTCTACGAGATCGTATGCATCGCGCTGCCGTGGGACACCGTCGACGATGCCTGGACTGCCCGTCCGCGCGCCTGGGACGCCGCATCCATCAAGGGCTTTATGCTCGAGCTGGGCCCCGTGAGCTCACTCTTTGACATCGTGACCTTCGCCGCGCTCTTCTTTGTGGTGTGCCCCGCCGCCGTGGGCGCAAGCTGGTCCGAGCTTGCCGCCGCGGGCAACGTCACGGGCATGGCAGCCTTTGCGGCGCTCTTCCAGAGCGGCTGGTTTGTCGAGTCCATGTGGTCGCAGACGCTTGTGATCCACATGCTGCGCTCCCCGCGCCTGCCGAGCCCGCGTGACCACGCCGCGCCGGCACTGTGCGCTCTCACCGTGCTGGGCCTGGCGCTCGTCACCTGGCTGCCAGCAAGCCCCATCGCCGATGCGCTCGGCCTCATGACGCTACCCGCGAGCTTTTTCGCGCTGCTCATCGGCATCGTCACCGCCTACATCGCGCTCACCCAGCTGGCAAAGCGCCGCTACATCGCCCGCCACGGCGAGCTGCTGTAGCTCCACTGGCGCCACCGTCAAGGATGCTTGGGGTGCCGCGCCGACACGCTTTACCAAGCCGGCGACCGAAAACCACCATTAAAGGTGACGGTTAGCACGGCGCTGCATCCCCAACATCTCAATCTGTAACACTTAGCCGGCAAAATCGCCTCTACCTGTTACAGATTGAGACAAATGCAGCGGTCGCGCCGAAATATCTCAATCTGTAACATCTGGGCTCGGTTTTGCTGAGCAACTGTTACAGATCGAGACAAACCGGCGGGATTGGGCTGCCTGCCTCCAAACCGCCACAAAGGTGTCTGTCCCCTTTGTGGCGGTTTTGGCGTTTGCCCGGTTGCTAGTCTTGGGGCGTCCAGGACCAGAAGTAGTTGATGAGCGCCACGCGTGACGTCACTTCAACCTTTTTGTTAATCGAGGCGATATGGCGGTAGAGCGTGGAGCGCGAAAGGAAGAGCGACGCCGCCACATCCTGCACGCTGTCGTCCGATGCAACCAGGGCCTCCAGGACATCGCGCTCGCGCTTGGTAAGGCCAAAGGCGGCGACAAAGCCCTCAAGACGCTCGTTAAACGACAGCTCCGGAGCCTCCGGCGGCACCGTATCGGCCCGTTCGGGCGCATGGATCTCGCCAAGGTCATCGACGGCAAACGCCAACCCCCCCCCGCGCGATGCCGAACCGTCGGCGCCTTGCCCAAACTGTCCCAGCAGCGAAATCGCAATGCCCACAAACAGCACAAACACCACGGCAACTGCCGTCAGCACGTTTTGGCTCGAGATAATCGCCACCGCCGGCGCCGTCACCAGCAGCGTGCAGATATTGTTGATGACGCGACCCATGCATGGCCACAGATACGCCCAGCGGGCATACATCGAAACGGCAGCGAACTTCGCGGTAAAGAACACCACGAAAAAGCCCGAGCCCAGGTAGAAAATCATCGTGGCGGCAAGTACAATACCGCCATTAGCATCGGTGATAAGCAGAAAGAACGAGAGTGTGGACAGCATGGCGGCACACGTCATGATGATGTTCATGTACGAGCGTCCGTGCAGGTCATACAAGACGCCGGCGGCAAGGACGCTCAAGATGAGTAACAGGCGCGGCCAGTCACCCAAGTCGATAGCGCCGGCGGCATGCGAGGTCGTAAGCCCCGCATTGAGAGCGGCGAATACGCCCGTGAGGCAGGCGGTCGCCACCGTCAGACGCACCACGGCGGCATGAAAAGCCGCCTTTGCCTCGGGGGCTTCCTGCCACTTGGCGCCATATTCCGACGCATCGACCGATAGCTCGGCAATCTCAGCCTCAAACTCGGGCGCAGCCTCGTCGCGCAGCTTGGCTCGCCGGGCGACATGGAGCAGCCCTACCTGCGCAATCGCGCAGGCAATCAGCACAAATTGTTGCGGAATTCCCGCGGGCATTACCATATGGTTGAGCACCTGAACCAGAATGCCGGCAGCATAGGAAAGCGCCGCGGCACGCGCCAGGCAAGGGGTCCGCGCAAAACGACGCGCAAAGTTGGCATGGGCGGTCGATCCGCAGTAGCCCAGAGCGCAACAGGCAACCAAGCCCCCGGCGATCACCACTTGGAACTGCACCGCCATAATCATCAGCAGCAATGCCGACACCAACAGCACGCCTGTGATGTCACTCGTCGCAGCAATCGCCTGAGGGCGACGATAGTACAGAAGAGGGCGCACGAAAAAGCCGATCACGCTCGCACCAATGACGATGCTCTCGTAAATGACAACCTCATTCGACGGTACAAACTCGGCGACGCGCACATCAAAGAGGTACTCGACAGCCAAAAACGTAAAAACGAAAAGCGCCAGGCACAGAATCTCCCGTATGCCCCGGCGCAGGTATGCGGTTGTGTCTCCCAGGTCCCTCATGGTAACCCCCAGCCGGTTAGATGTCCGGAAAACCATTTTAATGGAGAACGGGTCCT
>DBEWTR010000181.1:0-6447 GCA_048205775.1 Collinsella sp.
TACTTCTAGAATTAGATCGCTATAGTTTAAGCAACGAACGGAATCTTTCCGCAGAACAGGATCGACCGTTTGGGGACGGTTTTGTTTTGGCGGGTTGGATATCGGTATGACCGGTGCGCGCCCGCGCCGGATAACCTGCCAAAGCAAACCCGTCTCCAACCGGAAGCTCTAGAACACGAAAGCGAGGACTTTGATGGCACAGTATCAGCTGCCCAACGACTTCTTCTTTGGCGCTGCTATGTCCGGCCCGCAGACTGAGGGTCAGTGGAACCAGGGCGGCAAGCTCGAGAACCTGTGGGACACCTGGTCCATCCAGGATCTGGGCTCGTTCTACAACTGCGTTGGCTCTTACGCCGGCAATGACTTTATGGCCAAGTACCAGGAAGACCTTCGCATTTTGAAGGACTTGGGCCTGGATACCTATCGCACTTCCATCCAGTGGAGCCGTCTGCTCGATGCCGACGGCAACCTCAACGAGGAAGGCGCCGCGTGGTATCACGAGTTGTTCCGCGCCTCTCGCGAAGCCGGCCTGGAGCCGTTTGTCAACTTGTACCACTTTGACATGCCCACCTACCTTTTTAACCGTGGCGGCTGGGAGAGCCGTGAGGTTGTCGAGGCTTACGCACATTACGCCGACGTCGCCTTCCACGAGTTTGGCCAGGAGATCAAGTACTGGTTCACCTTTAACGAGCCCATCGTCGAGCCCGAGCAGCGCTATCAGGAGGGCGTGTGGTTCCCGCAGCTCCACGACTTTAGCCGCGCTCGCACCGTGCAGTATCACATCTCGCTGGCACATGCGCTGGCCGTGGCCAACTACCGTCGCGCCTATGACGAGGGCGCCGTTCGCAGCGATGCCAAGATCGGCATGATCAACTGCTTTACCCCGGTCTACACCAAGGAGAACCCCAGCGAGGCGGACCTCGAGGCCGTGCGTATGACCAGCGGCATCAACAACCGCTGGTGGCTCGACCTCATTACCAAGGGCGAGCTTCCCGCCGACGTGCTCGACAGCCTGGCCGAGGGCGGCGTTAAGCTTCCGTTCCGTGCCGGCGACCAAGAGATTCTTAAGCAGGGTGTTGTCGACTGGCTCGGTTGCAACTACTACCACCCCACGCGCGTTCAGGCGCCGGCGAGCAAGATCGACCAGTACGGTCTGCCGCACTTTGCCGACGAGTACGTGTGGCCCGACGCCGTTATGAACGAGAGCCGCGGCTGGGAGATCTACCCGCAGGGCCTCTACGACTTTGGCATGGACTGCGCTAAGAACTACCCCGATCTTGAGTGGTTCGTTTCCGAGAACGGCATCGGCATCATGGACGAATACAAGAACCGAGACGCCGAAGGAACCATCCAGGATGACTACCGCGTCGACTTTGTACGCCAGCACCTGGAGTGGGTTGCCAAGGCAATTGCCGAGGGCGCCAAGTGCCGTGGATACCATTATTGGGCCGTCATCGATAACTGGTCTTGGGCGAATGCCTTTAAGAACCGTTACGGTTTTGTCGAGGTCGACCTTATGGACGGCTACAAGCGCCGCCTTAAGAAGTCGGCAGCTTGGCTCAAGCAGGTCGCCACGACTCACGTGGTTGATTAGCGAACGGGCGAACGCCCAGACCGCGCGCCGCTGCGCGCAACACATGGCACATCTGGTGGCAGAGGGCGACAGACCACCGTGCGCATAGGAAAAGGCCGGATTTGAAAGTTAGGAGCAATCATGGCCAGTGACAACGGAAAGAGCTTCCTCGACAAGTTTGCCGAGGTCTCTGCGAAGGTGGGAAACCAGGTTCACCTGCGTTCCCTGCGTGACGCCTTCGCGACCATCACGCCGCTCTATATCCTTGCGGGTATCGCGGTTCTTATTAACAACGTCGTGTTCCCTCTGTTCCCGCTCGATGCGGCGGGCCTTGCCAACCTTCAGACGTGGGGTTCGGCAATTACGCTGGGCACCCTCAACGTCTCTGCCATTATCTTGGCCGGATTGATTGGCTACAGCCTCGCTAAGAACAAGCGTTTCGATAACCCGCTCGCTTGCGTGGTCGTCGCTATCTCTGCTTTCGTCATCATGATGCCGCAGCAGATCACCGCCTCGCTTGCCGCCACGAGCCCGCTGCTCACCGACAAGATCACCTCCGCCGAGGTCACGGGCGCCCTTTCGACTGCCAACACCGGCACCAACGGTCTGTTCTCGGCTATTATCATCGCCCTGCTTTCCGTCTCGCTCTTCATCAAGATTTCTGGCGTCGAGAAGCTCAAGGTTAAGCTGGGCGAGGGCGTGCCTCCCGCGGTCTCCAACTCCTTCAACGTCATGATCCCGATGCTGCTCAACCTCGCGATCTTCGCTCTTGCCGCAGCCCTGCTCGCCGTGTGCGCCGGCACCGATCTGTGCACCATCATCTCCACGTGCATCTCCAACCCGCTCAAGAGCATCATGAACGCCGGTCCGTGGGCTGTTATCCTCATCTACACCCTTGCTAACCTGCTGTTCTGCGTCGGTATTCACCAGTCCACCATCTCTGGCGCTACCGTCGAGCCGATCCTGACCATGCTCATCGTCGACAACATGGCTACCTTTGCCGCCGGTGGCACCATCCAGCCCGATCACTACATGAACATGCAGATCGTTAACAGCTTCGCCCTCATCGGCGGCTCGGGCTGCACCCTCATGCTTCTGCTCGACACGCTCCTGTTCTCCAAGAACAAGGCTTCCGAGACCGTTTCCAAGATGGCTATCCTGCCTGGTCTGTTCAACATCAACGAGCCGGTTATCTACGGTTACCCCATCGTGTACAACCTGCCGCTCATGATCCCGTTCGTCCTTCTTCCCGATCTGTTCATCGGCATCACCTATGGCCTTACCTGCGCAGGCATCATCAGCCCCTGCATCGCCCAGGTGCCCTGGACCATGCCTCCCGTCATCAATGCTCTGCTCGCTACGGGCTTTGACTGGCGCGCCGGCGTGTGGCAGGCTCTCGAGATTGTCATTGGCATGGCCGTCTACCTGCCCTTTATGAAGATTTCCGAGAAGGCAATCGCCAAGCAGGAGGCTCTCGCCGAGTAGAACGCCTAACGTTCGTCCCTTTCACCTTTGCGGGCGCCGGTACGCGGTGCCGGTGCCCGCGGCTCTCTCCCTTGCGTAAAGATACAGGGGAGCGGGCACAATAGCCGCAAGGAATACAACCAGTTGTCGTCTGCGCGCCGCGCAGTTATAAGGAGGAAACCATGAAGAAGATCATGCTCTGCTGCAATGCCGGCATGTCCACGAGCCTGCTGGTCCAGAAGATGCAGGCCGAGGTTGCAAACCGTGGTCTGGATATTGAGGTCGAGGCTCGTCCCATGAACGAGGCCCACGATCACCTGGACGAGTGCGACATGTTGCTGCTTGGTCCGCAGATCGGCTACACCAAGGGCGATTTTGAGAAGGAGGCCGCCGGTCGTTTTCCGGTCGAGGTCATCAACATGGTCGACTACGGCCGCATGAACGCTGCCGGCATCATCGACCACTGCGTCAGCGTGATGGGCTAGGTGCTCCGCATGGAGGATATGAACGAACTGCAGATGACCTGCTTCGAGATCATCAGCTACGTCGGTACCGCCAAGAGCATGTACATCAATGCCGTGCAAAAGGCCAAGGAGGGTGATTTTGACGCCGCCGAGGAGCTTATCAAGCAGGGCGACGAGGCCTATAACGGTGGCCACGATGTTCACATGGGGCTTCTGAAGAAGGAGGCCAACGGCGAGCGTAACGGCGAGGCCCCGTTGATTCTGCTGTATGCCGAGGACCAGATGGCCGGTACCGAGACCATGCGCGTCATGGCGACGGAGCTCATCGAGATTCACAAGCAGCTGCAGGTACTTCAGGCCTAGTCGGCGTTATCGCCGCGATGGGCCGTGCGGTCCAACAGACAACACAGTCCCTTTGACGGGCGCCGGGAGTCTCCGCCTCCCGGCGCCTTTATATTTGGGGAAGGTCTTGCGCGACCTATTAAGCGACCATTCGCGTTTCCCCAGATAAAGCCTGCCAAAACAAACCTGTCCCTTTTTGGTAGGTTTTTGCCTTGGGAGCGGTACCATACAGGCAATGTTTAAACGAGAAAGGTGGGCTCCCATGGAACCTAAGCAGTATTACATCGGCATCGACGTCGGCGGCACCTCGGTTAAGGAGGGCCTGTTCGACGAGGACGGCAACCTGCTTGCCAAGGCCAGCGTGCCCACGCCTCCCATCGTTGACGCTGCGGGCTTTGCCGCGGTGACCGAGGCTATCGACCAGGTGGTCGCCAAAGCCCAGATTCCGCGTGCCTTTGTGGCGGGCATTGGCCTGGCCGTTCCGTGCCCCATCCCGGCATCGGGCGATGCCAAGGTCAAGGCCAACATTGCCATTAACCTGCCCGAGCTGAGGATCGCCATTCAAAAGCACTGCCCCGACGCGGTCGTTAAGTACGAGAACGATGCCAACGCCGCTGCCATGGGCGAGGCCTGGCTCGGTTCTGCCAAGGGCGTGCAGAACGTCGTGATGGTCACCATCGGTACCGGCGTGGGCGGCGGCGTAATCGTCAACGGCGACGTGGTATCGGGCGTTGTGGGTGCTGGCGGTGAGATTGGCCACATGTGCCTGAACCCGGCTGAGGAGCGCACCTGCGGCTGTGGCGGCCATGGCCACTTGGAGCAGTATTCCAGCGCCACCGGCGTGGTGAGCAACTACCTTGCCGAGTGCGAGAAAGCGGGCGTCGAGCCTATCGAGCTCACCGGTCCCTCCGATTCCAAGGACGTGTTCCAGGCCTGCCGCGAGGGTGACAAGCTCGCGCTTGCCGCGGCCGATACCATGGCCGACTATCTCGGTCGCGCACTGGCGCTTATTGCCAACGTGGTCGATCCCGAGATGTTCCTTATCGGCGGCGGCGCCTCCGCCTCGGCCGATGTCTACCTCGACAAGGCTCGCGAGTACTTCCAGCGCTACGCGCTCTCCGCCTCGCGCGAGACGCCCATCGAGGTCGCTTCGCTCGGAAACGACGCCGGCATCATCGGTGCCGCCTACGTAGCTCTGCGCGCCGCCGGCAAATAGCTGGTGCAAAGGGGGCAGACTTCGCTCCAACACTTGCCCCAAAATATGCCGTGGCCCTTCCGTCTGCGAAGGCTCGGCATCGGCGTGCTACCATAGCTACGTCTAAGTACACATATCAAGTGGAGGATACCCATGGCAAACGTTCTTGTCTTTGGTCACCAGAACCCCGATAACGACGCCATCATGAGCGCCGTCGTCCTGTCCCAGCTGCTCAACCAGGTTGAGTATGCCGGCAACACCTACGAGGCCTGCGCCCTTGGTCAGCTTCCGGCAGAGTCTGCCAAGCTGCTCGCCGACGCCGGCATCGCCGAGCCCCGCGTGATCGAGTCCGTCGAGGCCGGCCAGCTCGTCGTCCTCACCGACCACAACGAATCTGCCCAGTCCGTCGCCGGCCTTAAGGACGCCACAGTCTTTGGCGTTGTCGATCATCACCGCATCGGCGACTTCGAGACCGCCGGCCCGCTGCACTACATCTGCCTGCCCTGGGGCTCCAGCTGCACCATCGTCACCAAGCTCGCCGGCGTGCTCGGTGTTGAGCTTTCCGACGTTCAGGCCAAGCTGCTGCTCTCGGCCATGATGACCGACACGCTCATGCTCAAGAGCCCCACCACCACCGATGTCGACCGCGCCGTCGCCGCCAAGCTCGGCGAGCAGGTGGGCGTCGACCCGGTCAAGTTTGGCATGGAAGTCTTCCTCACCCGTCCGTCCGGCTCCTTCACCGCAGCCGAGATGGTCGGCAACGACATCAAGATGTTCGAGCCCGCCGGCAAGAAGCTGCTCATCGGCCAGTACGAGACTGTCGACAAGACCCGCGCACTCGGCATGATCGACGAGATTCGCGAGGCCATGCGCGCCTACGCCGCCGAGAAGGGTGCCGACGGCATCGTCCTGTGCATCACTGACATCATGGAGGAGGGCTCGCAGGTCCTGCTCGAGGGCGAGACCGAGGCTGCTCAGAAGGGCCTGGGCATTGCCGACGAGCACGACGGCGTCTGGATGCCGGGCGTCCTCTCCCGTAAGAAGCAGGTCGCTGCCCCCATCATGGCCGCCTGCTAGGTTTAGTTGACCAAACGCCACGACCGGATCGCGGACGCCCCGCGCTCCGGTCGTTTTTTGTGCACGGCGCCGCGTCGTCTCTTGGACAGGCGAGCCCGCGCCGTTGAACAAATAATGTTCAACCTGTGGTTCCGCTTTTCGGCCATGCCTGCGTGCTTGTCGTGCAGGGTAGGCTAGATGCAAGCGTAATACGTTAGAGCGCGGCGCCGCCACTTGGGCGGGCCGTGCTTTTTTAAGACGGGAGCTTTCCCGTGAAAGGAGCCGCCCATGGCAGCAACTGAGCAGCTGTTCAACGTTCGTGAGCGCAAGCGCTTTGAGCGTCACGACATCTG
>DBEWTR010000183.1:0-7826 GCA_048205775.1 Collinsella sp.
GAAAAAGAAGTGTAGTCAAAGCGCAGATCTTCACATACTGGAGCAACGAATGAGCCGGCAATAATGCTATATGTGCCAGTTGTTCCGGCGGACATTAAGCCGAGCGCAATAACGACGACCCAAGCAAATGCGCCGCTTTCACGGAGACAATCTTTTTTGGCTGGTGTGGTGAGAGTCATGGTTGCTCCATTTCTATCGGCAATACATCCTATATGCCTACCGATAGGTATATAAACCAGAGGACTCTTCGTCAAGCATTAAGCGGGGAGAGGGAGTTCTTAACCTGCCGAACGGTAATTAGACCCCGTTTTCGCAAGGGTCTCAATGTGACAAAGGGACAGTCCCTTTGTCGCATTATTCGGAGCGCAGGGCTTCGACGGGGTCCTTCTTGGATGCGCTGCGGGCAGGCAGCAGGCCGGCAACGACCGTTAGCAGCACCGAAATTGCAATGAGTACCAGCGCATCCTGCACGGGCAGGCTCATCAGGTTGGGAACCTGTTTGACCGCAAGTGCCCAGGCATTGACCGGGAAACTCACGAGCACCACGACGACAATGGCAAAGACGCCGGCAATGAGGCCCTCGATAAAGGTCTCGGCGTTGAACACGTTTGCCACGTTACGCTTCGACGCGCCAATCGCGCGCAGGATGCCAATCTCCTTTTTGCGCTCCAGCACGCTGATGTACGTGATGATGCCGATCATGATGGAGCTCACCACCAGGCTGATACTCACGAATGCGATGAGCACCAAGCTGATGGTATTCACGATATCAGTTACCGAGCCCATGATGATGCCCATGTAGTCGGTGTACGAGATTGCCTGCTCGTCGTGGCCGGCGGCTTTGACCTGCTTGTTGTACGCATCGATATGGTCGAGTACGCGCTCCTTGGCCTCAAAGTCACGCGGGAAAATCTTGACCGAGATGGGGTCCGCCTCGTCCGCATAACCCAGTGTGGTCAGGTTGTTGTCATAGGTAAGCTGCGATGCCTTGGCATAACTCATCATGAGCGAACTCAGATCCTCGGCGTCCATGTTGAAATGGATGGCGCGGGCAAAGGCGCTCGCATCCATATGCATAGCGCCCGCCAGGTTGGCAAAACTCGAAGACATCTGTGTCGCTATCTGGCCCATGAGCCCTGCCGCGCCCGCCTTGAGCTGGGACGATACCGTCGTCGCAATCTGCTCGCTAATTGTCTTCATCACCTGATCCATAGCCTGCTGCAGATACGGAGCCAGCTGCTTTTGCACATAGTCGGTCATCGCCTGTTGCAGGCGCTCGGCCAGGGCATCGCCACCGAGTGCCTTGAGCTGAGCCAGATATTGCTGGGCTGCGGCATCATTCTCAAGATACGTCGAGAATGCGGCGGCGAGCTTTGACGCGTCCTTAAGGTCTTCGGGCGACAGCGCCTTAAACTGATCAGACTGCAAAAAGCCCTCAAACAGCTGGTTGGCTAGTGTTCCCACCTGCTGCATTTGCTCGGGCGTGAGTTCCAGACCGTCAAAGATACCCGAGAAATCTGGGGTTGGCGCTTTTGCCATGATGTCGCTGAAGTCGATGTCCTTGCCAACGCCCGAAAGGTCAATGTCCAGCCCCGACAGATCGATGCCAGAAAGGTCCATACCGCCGGCTGCACCCGAGAGCGCAGATGTATCGAACGAAAACGCGCTCTTGAGCGCTGCCTCGTCCACACTGAACATGCTGCCCAGATCCACGCCTTGCTTGGCCTCGCCTTGCAGTTCGTCGAAGGTTTTGCCCGTAAAGACATCCGTCTCGGGGTGGGCGAGTTGCTCCTGCACAATCTGCGAATCGGCGGCGCGCTCCATAAGCTGGCGAGTCAGTGCATGCGTATAGGCAATACCCGGAGACAACGCGCTCGCGTTGGCGGTCTCGTTAGGTCGCACCACACCCACAATGTGCACGTCGATACCGTCGGCAACCTTGGCCGTCATAAAGTCGGCATCGTCAGACATGTCAGTCCACATGCCGGTCTCTTCGTTTTTGCGATAGGCATCGGCCGGCGACAGCACCTTAAACGTCGTGGACAGCGCATCGTCGTAGGTAAATTCGGTGCCGGTCTCGGGCGTTTCGACCCCACCGTCAGCCGTCATAGCGCTGTTTACCAGATCGTTGAGCTCATTGATATCCAGCGCGCCGATGCTGTAGAGCGTGTAGTCACCCACCGTGCCACGACTCGAGAGCACCATTACGGCTTCGTTGGCGGACGTGGGCCAATGACCGGCGACGACATCGTACTGACTGTCGAGCAGGCTCTGGTCGTCGATCATCTCGTTAAAGACCGAGGTTCCCATGGATTCCATGCTCACCGTTGCCGCCGAGCTCGCGCCTCCGCTCATGGCCTCGGTCATGGCGTTGGGCACCAGCCGGACAGGCTTCTCATCGCCCTTGCCGGCACGATAGACAACCGGCGATACACCGTAGCCGTACTGAATGGCGTTGACCTCTTTATCGATGCCGTCGCCACCGGCATCGAGCCATGCCTTAAAGCTCGTCATGTCGTTGGACTTAACGCTCGCAAACATATCCTTTACGGCCGTGACCACAGGAATCTTATCGGTTCCTTTAGCCTTGCCGCCGGCACTGTCGTCGGATGAATCCACGTTTTCAGGCGAGTCATCATCCGCAGCCCCCTGTCCGCCCATCATGGACGACAGGTCGTAATCCTGCTTGGAGATGGTGAGCGGGTAGCTCGAGAGCGTATCCTCCTCGACCTTTTTGATGTAATTGTTCACGCCATTGGAGAGCGCCAGGATTGCCGCAATACCGATAATGCCAATCGACCCCGCAAAGGCCGTCATGGCCGTACGGCCCTTTTTGGTCATAAGGTTTCGGGCAGAAAGCCCCAGCGCCGTCACAAAACTCATCGAGGTTTTGCGCGTAGGTTTGGCCTCGCGGCGCGCGGCTTTGGCAACATCGAAAGGATCGGAATCGTCGGTGATCCTGCCGTCTGCCAGGTTAACGATGCGCGTGGCATATTGGTACGCCAGCTCAGGATTGTGCGTGACCATGATGACCAGGCGGTCGCGCGCCACGTCCTTGAGCAGATCCATGACTTGCACGGACGTCGTAGAGTCCAAGGCACCGGTCGGCTCGTCTGCCAGCACGATCTCGGGATCATTAATCAGGGCGCGGGCGATGGCCACGCGCTGCATCTGTCCACCCGATAGCTGGCTCGGGCGCTTGTTCATGTGCTCGCCCAGGCCGACTTTCTCCAACGCCTCGCGCGCACGCTGGCGGCGCTCGGCATGGCCCACACCCGTGAGCGTAAGCGCCAGCTCAACGTTTTCCAAGATGGTCTGATGCGGAATGAGGTTATAGCTCTGGAACACAAAGCCGATGCGGTTGTTGCGATAGGCATCCCAATCGCGATCGTGAAAGTCCTTGGTTGAAATACCGTCGATCAGCAGGTCACCGGAATCGAAATGATCGAGTCCGCCGATAACGTTGAGCATCGTAGTTTTGCCCGAGCCCGAGGGACCCAGAATGGCCATGAACTCGTTATCGCGAAAAGACAGGTTCACGTTATCGAGCGCCACCTGCGTAAACGACTGCGTGACGTACCTTTTGCAAATACCTTTGAGCTCCAGCATGGACGGCAACCTCTCCTGCGCAGGCACCCTGCCCGCTCTCCCCCGCCGTTCGTATTCGACGCGTTTGTCCTACTCTATCCCCATTTTTTGCCGGCGCCAGTGAGGAATGTAACGAACCGCGCCAAAAAACGAACGGGACGGTGCTCAAAAGAAGAGGTCCCGAGCGGGACCTCTATATGGTGGAGCTTATCTTGAAAGGTAGCGGACTACTTCGCACAGCGACACACGATCCTCGCTATGCTTTACGCGTTTTTTACTGCTCGCTATTCGCAATCGCCTGGTCGATAAGTTTGTTGAGTGCTGCGCGCTGCTCGGCGGAGCTGATGGCTCCCACGATTGGATCCCCTACGATGTTGCCGTTCTGATCGATGACATACGTTGTCGGGAACGAGAACAAATTTGACGTAAACTTACCGGCCTCGCTATCCGACTTGAACCAGATGTTCTTATATGTCACGCCCTTCTTGCTCAGCACGCCCTTGGCATCTGCAATCTCGCCCTTGTTGCCATCGAGCGTAAAGGAATTGACGCCCACGACCTGACCGCCCTTCTTGGCAAGTTCCTGATTCAGTTTCTCGAGATCGCCCAGCTCGCCCACGCACGGCTTGCAAGTGGTGAACCAGAAGTTCATGACGGTAACCTTGTTCTTAGAGAACAGCTCGTCGCTGCTCACGTCGTTGCCGTCCAGGTCCTTGCCCGTAAAGCTGGGGAACTTCGTCGCCTCGCTCGAAGCATTGGCACCAGCCGTCATGCCAGCGGTCGAAGCGTCGACGCTCTCGCCTGCGCTCGGCGTGCTTCCACAGCCGGGGAACTCCTTCTCCAAGCTCTCGAGCTTGTCCTCGATCTCCTTGATCTGCTGCGCACCGGCCTTGAGCGTCTTAAGCTCATCCGCCGTAAACTCATCCTTGGCGCCGTCGATGGTCTTGAGCAGGAAATCGCCGTAATTGCTGCCGTCCTCAATCATTGTCGAGTCTTTATTTGCCGCATTGAATACCTTTTCCCACAGCGCGTTATCACTCGAAAAGATATCGTTCTCCTTCTGCATGAGTTTTGCATACAACTCGGCGGCCTCGTCGGCATTGGTCGGCTTCTGCGCAGTGAGTTCTGCAATCTTAGAATCGGAGTCCGCAGATTCGCTCGCATTGCCGCCAGGTGCCGAGCACGCCACAAGACACAAGGCCAGTACCGGCACCATAAACAGGGCCGCAATCTTAGAAAGCTTCATGGTCATTCCTCCGTTTTGTCGAAGCTTGTTTACTTTTTATCGGCGGTCAAGGGGAGCTTTTCCGCCGACACATCTAGGCCATAGCGATAGCTGATGGCATCGACGGGACAGGCCCCGATGCACTTTCCGCACCGGATGCATTCGGCATGATTGGGCGCGCGGACCACATCGACGTCCATCTGACAAACCCTTGAACACTTGCCGCACGAGATGCATTTGCACGCGTCGACCTGAATCCCCAACAAGGACACCCTATTCATGAGCGCATAGAATGCGCCGAGTGGACAAATCCATTTGCAGAAGGGGCGGTAGAACAAAACGCTCAACACTACCACGGCAATGAGAACGGCAAGTTTCCAAGTAAAGAGATGTCCCAGCGCAGATCGAATTCCGGCATTGGCAGCCGCCAGCGGAATGGCGCCCTCGAGCACACCCTGGGGACAGATGTACTTGCAAAAGAACGGATCTCCCATCCCCAGATCGTTGACCACCAGCACAGGCAGCAATACCACGGCAAATAGCAGTACAACGTATTTGATATACGTAAGCGCCTTGAGCCTTTTCGTCGAAAACTTTTTGCTGGGAATCTTATGAAGCAGCTCCTGCAGCCAGCCAAACGGGCACAGAAAGCCGCATACAAAGCGTCCCAGCAGCACGCCGAGCAAAATGAGCGTACCGGTAACATAGTAAGAAAAGTTGAACTTGGATGAACCTACCACCGACTGGAACGACCCGATGGGGCACGCACCCGATGCCGCGGGGCACGAATAGCAATTAAGTCCAGGTACGCAGACTGTTTTTCCCGCGCCCTGATAGATGCCGCCTTTGGCAAAGTTTGGCAGGTGAATGTTGGTGACCAGCGTCGCCGCCGCCTGAATGAATCCGCGAAATCGGGCCAAAACATGCGACGCAGTGTTTTCTCTTTTATCCAATTCCGATACACTCCAAGCACAGCCTAATCGCTTTGGCCAGCACGGCATCCGCCTCGCCACGTATAACACCAAAGCACACCATGGCAATTCCGACGATCAACAAAGCGACCTGTACCATGGGTTTTACCGCCTTGAACAACCTGACCACTCCTTTCGTTACGCGACCATTGGACCATATCGACTATAAAATCCGTGTTAAGCGCGATTTGGAATGTGCAAGGAGACTGTTATGCGTATTTTGATCGTCGAAGACGAGCGAGCGCTGTGCGATGCAATCGCGCGCAGCTTGCGAAACTTGGCGTACAGCGTCGACTGCTGCCACGACGGACAGGAGGCGCTCGACCTGCTGGGCGTCGAAGTCTTTGACCTCGTGGTACTCGACCTCAACCTTCCCCGTATCGATGGCATGACCGTGCTCAGGGAACTTAGGAAAACCGACTGCGAGACCAAGGTACTGATTCTGTCCGCACGCGGCGAGGTCGCCGACAAGGTCGCCGGACTCGATGCCGGCGCCAACGATTACCTTACCAAGCCGTTTCATCTTGACGAGCTTGCGGCAAGGATCCGCAGCCTTACCCTCAGGCGCTTTGCACAAAGCGACATAGTATTAACCTGTGGAAAGCTCCGCTTTGACACCAAGGCGCGCATCGCTTCCGTAGACAGCGAGGCCCTATCTCTTACGCGCAAGGAAACGGGAATCTTGGAATACCTGATGCTTAATCAGGGGCGACCGGTAAGCCAAGAGGAGCTTATAGAGCACGTTTGGGATAGCAGCGTGAACAGCTTTAGCAACGCGACCCGCGTTCACATCTCGTCACTCCGCAAAAAGCTACGCAGCGCTTTGGGATACGACCCGATTCGCAATCGGATTGGAGAGGGCTACGTTATGGAGGATAGCGAATGAAAAGGCTTTCGCTGCAATGGCGCATAACGATTACGACGGCACTGCTCACGTGTGCGGCATGCGTGCTGACGAACTGCCTGGTCGGCTATACGGGCATGCGCTACATGGATGCCATCGGCAGTAACATCTCGGCCTTTAACGCAACCGGCGAAAATTCGCCCCAGGCGTTCGACCCAACGAAAGCGACCCCCGATGACGAGGTCACGATCGTCGTAAACGACGCACAGGAGTCTTTTGGCACGACAACCTGGTGCATCACGGCCGGAGTCACACTCCTTGGCGGCGTGCTGGCATACTTTGTGAGCGGCCACGCGCTCAAGCCGCTACGGGATTTTGCCGCCCAGGTGGAGCGCGTGCAGCCTGACAACCTAAGCGAAATCAGACTCAGTGAAGATGTGCCCACCGAGCTACAACGATGCAGCGCCTCTTTCAACGACATGATCGCCCGTCTTGGCGAAGGGTTCTCTGCACAGCGTCAGTTTACCGGCAACGCCGCACACGAGCTGCGCACCCCGCTCGCCCTTATGCAAGCACAGATTGAACTATTCATCTCCGAGCACCCCGGTTTGCAACCCGAAACGGCCGAGCTGCTCGGCCTGCTACAAGAACAAACCGAGCGCATGTCTCGAATGGCCAAGGTATTGCTCGAGATGAGTGAGCTCCGCAGCGTTCCTTGCGAGGACGATGTTGAACTTGGCCCCTTGTCCGAAGAGGTCCTCACCGACCTTGCGCCACTTGCCGAGAATAATGGCATAGCCCTCGATTGCTCCGGAGACGCTTTGACAATCGGAAGTGATACGCTCCTCTATCGGCTGGTGTTCAATCTGGTCGAAAACGCCATCCGCTACAGCCGCTCCAGCTCGACTGTCAACGTCTCCATCAGCGACAGCGACAGCCACGTGCTCCTGCGAGTCAAAGATGAGGGCCCGGGAATACCCAAGCAGTACCGAGAGAGCATCTTCCAGCCGTTCTTTCGTCTAGATAAATCCCGCAGCAGGGCATACGGCGGCGCAGGACTCGGGCTAGCGCTTGTTTGGGAGATTGCAGCCCTACACGGCGGCACGGTAGAGGTCGAAGCAAGTTCCGAGAACGGGACCACCATGCTCGTGACCCTCTCAAAGGGGGCCACCACGTGATCCGACTGTCCAGGGGTCCC
>DBEWTR010000225.1:0-5622 GCA_048205775.1 Collinsella sp.
ACGGGAAGTTCTTGCGTACCCGTTGTGCTCACAATCCAGGCCTTGTTAGTGTCGGTTCCAAAGCCCGAATCGGCGCGCGAGACATCGTTGGCGATAATGGCATCGCAGCCCTTGCGGGCCAATTTGCGCTCGGCGTACTCGACAACGTTATCGGTCTCGGCGGCAAATCCGATTACGCACCGCTCGCCCTTCTGGCGCGAGAGCTCAGCCAAAATATCGACCGTCTCGACCAGTTCGATGCGATCCAAGCGCTCGTTGGCCTTTTTGAGCTTATGGTCGGCAGGGGCCGCGGGTGTGTAGTCGGCGACGGCGGCCGCGCAAATGGCCGCATCGGCCGTCTGAAAGGCGTTTAACGCCGCCTGCAGCATCTCTGCGGCGGTCTGCACGCGCACGCACTCCACGCCGTGGGGAACATCGAGCGACGTCGGTCCCAGCACGAGCGTGACCGCAGCGCCGCGGCGTACGGCCTCCCCTGCTAGGGCGATGCCCATCTTGCCCGACGACCGATTGCTAATGAAGCGCACGGGGTCGATCGGCTCATGTGTAGGGCCGGCCGTGATCACGATGCGCTTGCCCGCAAGGTCCTGAGGCGCGGGGTAGAGCACCTCGCAGATGGCTTCGACGATGTCCTCGGGCTCGCTCATGCGCCCCGTGTCCACATCGCCGCAGGCGAGGTAGCCGCTACCCGGACCCACAACATGGACACCGCGTTCGCGCAGCGTGGCCATGTTGGCCTGCGTGGCCGGCGCCTTCCACATGCCATTGTTCATGGCCGGCGCGATCACAATGGGTCGCGGCGTGGCGAGCAGCGTCGTGGAGATGAGGTCATCGGCAATGCCGTTGGCCATCTTGGCGATGATATTGGCCGTCGCGGGTGCTACGACCACCAGGTCGGGCTCCTTCGCGAGCGAAATGTGGTGGATGGGGTCGGAGGGGTCGTCGAACAGACCCACTGCGACCGGCTCATTGGTGAGCGCGCGGAAGGTGAGCGGGCCCACAAACTCGGTGGCATGCTCGCTCATAACGACCTTGACGCGTGCGCCGCGCTTTTGCAGCAGACGCACGATATTGCACGACTTATAGGCGGCGATCCCGCCGGTAATGCCCAGCAGGATCGTTTTTCCCTCAAGTAGCATTGAATTGTTGGGTGCCGCCGTCATCGTTAGGCTTCCTTGCTAGGGAGCACGAGCAGGCGGTGGCAGTACGGGCAGTGCGTAATCTCACTGCCGTCATGGTTGAGGTCGCTCATGGACGACGCCTGCAGCGCGGTGTGGCAGACCGTGGGGATGTTGCCCTGAATGGTTTCGACGGCCAGGCCACGGAACTGCTTGAGCAGACGTTCGTAGTCGGTGAGCACGTCGGCGGGCAGCGTGGCAGCAAGCGCGGTACGCTCCTTGGTGGCGGCGTCAATTTGAGCCTGCAGGTCGGCGGCCTTGGCACGAGCGGCCTTGGTATCGGCCTTCACGCCCTCCTCGAACTTGGCGATGATGGCCTGCGCGCGAGTCTCGCGGTCGAGCGCCTCCTTATGGGCGACAACGACATCCTTGCGGGTGTGCTCGATCTTGTCCAGACGCTTTGCCAGGGTGGCAAGCTCATTCTCCAGGTCCTGCACCTCACGGTAATCAGAGCCGTCGACGTGACGCTTCTTGGCAGCCTCGATGGCGTTGTTGGTCTGGATCTCGGTGGTGTTGAGATCGTCGAGCTCAATATCCAGGTCCTTGCGCTGGGCGTAGAGCTTGGTCATCTCGGCCTTGAGCTTAACGTAGGTCTTGCGCTTGGAAGCGAGTTCCTTGAGCTCCGGCATATTGGCAAGTTCGCTCTTGTTGCGAGCGAGCTCCAAATCGATCTGTTGCAGCTTGAGTAGCGTAGCGCCGGCGCTCATAAGTTCTCTCCTTTTGTCACAGTCCACCATTGGCAAGGGTTCAGTATTTTAATCGCATGACGGGGGTCGACCCCGGCGTCAACTGCAGAGTTCATCAAGATATCAACGAACGGCTCCTCGGAGCGGTCATGACCGAGCAAGATCACCGGCAGTCCGCGCAAGGCAAGGTCTTGCGCCACGTGGTAGCCCGCCTCGCCCGTCACGACAACGTTCGCGCCCGCGGCGATGGCGAGCTCTCCAAAGTCGCCCAGGGAGCCGCCCAAAATGGCGATCGTGCGGCACGGGCGATCGGCATCGCCCCATACGCGTGGGTCGCTTCCGAAGGCCGTGGCAGCACGGGCGGCAAGATCGTGCAGCGTGCACGGGTCGTTGAGTGTCGCAAGGGCTCCCAGGCCGCAGGCCTCGGGGTCGTCCACGTGCTCCAGCGAGCTTGTGGACGCGGCGTTCAACAGCTTGCATAGGCAAGCACGTGCCTCGTGCGAACGGTCCAGGTTGGTGTGGAGCGAGATAACGCTCACGCCGCAACGAGCCGCCTCGTACAGCGCAGCGCTGCACTGGGGACGCGCGGAATCGGCCGGACAAAAGGCCTCGGGCGCCTTGATATAGATGGGATGATGCGTCAGCAGCACGTTGGCGCCGGCCTCGAGAGCGCGGCGCACGTTGGCCTCGGTCGCGTCGAGTGCGCAGGCAACACCGGTGATCTTTGCAGCGGGATCTCCCACAGATAGCCCAACATGATCCCAGCCCTCGGCATTCGTCTTGGGATAGCGCGCCAGCAGCGCACGTTCAAGCTCGGCGACGATCATGCGGCACCTACGATCGAGAGCAGCGTCTGGGCAAACTCATCCAGGTCGGCAGGGTTCACGCGGTCATCGAAGGAGATGCGCAGTGCACCCAGCGCCTGTTCGCGGCCAATACCCATGGCGCTGAGCACATGGCTGGGGTCCATGCTGCCGCTCGAGCAGGCAGAACCGCCCGAAACCTCAAAGCCGGCGGCGTCGAGCTTGATGATGAGCTCCTCGGAGTCCATGCCGTCAATGTAGATCGATACCATGCCGGGCAGACGGTCGGCATGCGCATAGTCGCCCATGGTGGCGTGAATGCGCGGATGGGCCGTAAGCTTGGCGTAGAGCTTGTCGGAAAGGGCTTGCAGCTTCTCGCGCTCCTCGGCCACATGGAGCGTCAGCGTGCGGGCGGCAGCGGCAAAGGCGAGCTGCGTGCGCAGATCCTGCGTGCCGGCGCGACGTCCGGCTTCCTGTCCGCCGCCAAAGATGCGCGGGCGCAGCGGCGTGCGGTTCTTAAGATAGAGCGCGCCGGATGCCACGGGGCCGCCGATCTTGTGCGCGGCAACGGTCATAGCATCGACGCCCAGCTCGGTGACATCGAGCGGAATATGCAAGTAGCCTTGGATGGCATCGGTATGAAACAGGGCGCCGGCAGCATGTGCGGCGGCGGCCAGCTCGCGGATGGGCTGCACCACGCCGGTCTCGTTGTTGGCAACCATGATGCTCACGAGCGCCACGTCGTCGCCCAGCAGCTCGACAAGCGCGGCGGGTTCAATGTAGCCCATGCGGCAGGGCTGCACCAGGTCGACGGTAAAGCCGGCGGCACGCAGCAGCGGCAGGTTATCCAGAATCGAATCGTGCTCGATGGCAGATACGATCACGCGGTTGCGCTTGCGGTCGCGCTGACGGGCGCCCTCGGCAAGACCGAGCAGCGCCAGCTGGTTGGCTTCGGTGCCGCCGTTGGTCAGAACAATCTCGGACGGGCGGACGCGTGCGCCAAAGCTATGGGCGATCTCGCGACGGGCAACCTCCAGGCGCGCGGCGGCCTTGCGGCCGAGCGAGTGCAGCGAGTTGGGGTTGACGCCTGCAAGCTCGCTGTCGTCATATTCGCGCTGCGCAAGGAGCGCCTCGGCGCGCATGGGCGTCGAGGCGGCGTAGTCAAGATTCACGGGTATGCGGTTTTGACCTGCGGTCATAAGGGTTTATGCCTCCTGTGCGGCCTCATTGCCCAGCTTCTGCAGCAGCGCAACCTCGGCGGCGGGATCTTCGGACTTAAATACGGCGGAGCCGGCCACGAGAACGTTGGCACCAGCCTTGACGACCTCGGCAATGTTCTTGGAAGAAATGCCACCGTCGACCTCGATCATGGGCGACACGCCGTGGCGCTCGCACATGGCCTTGAGCTCGTGCAGTTTGGCGATAGTGCCCGGGATAAAGCTCTGGCCGCCAAAGCCCGGGTTCACGCTCATGAGCAGCACCATATCGACGACGTCGATGATGCTCTCGAGCACGCACACGGGGGTGGCGGGGTTGAGCACCACGCCTGCCTTGACGCCGCGCTGCTGCAGATGGGTGAGCGTGCGGTGCAGGTGCGTGGAAGCCTCGTAGTGGACGGTGATCATATCGGCACCGGCATCGGTGTACCAATCGACCGTCTCGTCGGGGTTCGACACCATCAGGTGCGCGTCGACCGGTACATCGGTGGAGCGCTTGACGGCCTTGAGGATGTCGACGCCAAAGGTGAGGTTGCCGGTAAAGTGACCGTCCATAACGTCGAAGTGCACGTAGTCGGCACCGGCGATCTTGTCGAGCTCGCCCTTGAGGTTGGCCATATCGGCCGAAAGGACGGACGGAGCGATTTTGATGGAACCCATGGTAGAAGCCTTTCTGCGCTAGTCGGTGAGTCCGTAGAACTCTTGAGAAGGGACGCGATCGGTAAGAATCTCGAGCGCCCTATCCAAAGTAACACCGTTGTAGAGCGTTTGCTCCACGGCAAAGGTGAGCGGAATGTCTACGCCCAGTGAACGGGCAAGTTCGCTGACGCTGCGGGCCGCGACGGCGCCCTCGACAACCATATGCGTGCGCTCCTGATACTCGTCGAGCGACACGCCGTGGGCAAACTCGTAGCCAAAGGTGCGGTTGCGCGAATGCTCCGAGGTGCAGGTGGCGATGAGGTCACCCATGCCGGCAAGTCCCATGCAGGTCATAGCCTGCCCGCCGCGGGCATGCACCAGACGGCTGATCTCGGCCAGGCCGCGCGTCATGATAAGGGCGAGCGTGTTGTCGCCCGCACCGGTACCGGCGGAGATGCCACACACGATCGCGATGACATTTTTCATGGCGCCGCAAACCTCGACGCCGGTCATGTCCTGTGACAGGTAGATGCGGAAGGCCGTGGACAGGAGCAGGTCCTTAAAGGTCTCCCCTATCTGCGGATCTTCGCTGGCGATGACGGCGGCAGAAAGTCCACCGCGGCAGATTTCCTCAGCATGGTTGGGGCCCGAGAGCGCCGCCACGCGCGACTCGTTGCCGATCTCGCTGGCGATGACCTCGCTCATGAGCAGGCCAGACTCGGGCTCAATGCCCTTGGTGAGGCAGAGCACCGGGGTGCCGGCGGCGATGAAGAGTGCTGCCTGATGACATACGCTGCGCAGGTGTGTGGAGGGCACGGCAAAGATAATGGAGTCGGCGCCGTCGAGCGCCTGCGACAGGTCCGTGGTGGCGACAACGTTGCCGGGCAGCTCGTAGTCCACCAGATACCGGGGATTGCGGTGCTCGCCATTGATGCCGGCAGCCGTCTGCTCGCTATGGGCCCACATGGTCACGCGCTCGGCTCGCGCTGCAGCAAGGCCCGCGACGGCGGTTCCCCAGGAGCCGGAGCCAATCAGCGCAACATTCATGACTCTCTCCTACTTATCGTCGGGCTCGGTGACGCGCTTGGTAAACGAGAGCTTG
>DBEWTR010000241.1:0-2703 GCA_048205775.1 Collinsella sp.
CAAATACACCAACCAGATCACGAGCTCGAGCGTCGACGAGATCGAAGAGCTAAATAACATGCAAACCGAACTCGAGCAGAACAAGGCTGAGCTCCAGCAGGCCAAGTCTCAACTTGAAGCAGAGCAGAAAAACGCCGAGGACGCGCTGGCGCAGGCCCAGCAGCTCCGCAGCGAGGCGCAGGCAAAAGCCGAGCAGGAAAATGCCGCCGAGCTTGCCAAGCTTGAGGCCGATAAGGCCGCTGCCGCCGAGAAGCTCTCGGGCGAGGGCGTGAGTGGCAGCAATTCCAGCAGCCAGGCCACCAACACCAACACCACCATCGACACCACGGTGAACAACGCCAATACCGGTAGCTCCGATTACGATTCGTTCATTAATGAGTGGACAGGCCGCATCGACAATTATCTCGCCGGCTCCCCCATGGCAGGCCAGGGCTATAACTTTGCCGTCGCCGCTTGGAATACCGGTGTCGACCCCCGTTGGTCCCCCGCCCTCGCCTGCATCGAGAGCACCAAGGGTGCTTATTGCGCCAATTCTTACAACGCCTGGGGCTGGAGTGCCCGTGGCGGCGGTTGGCGCAGCTTTGGCAGCTGGAGCGAGGGCATCTCCGCCCACGTTGCCTATCTGGGCGCCAACTACGGCTCCACCCTTACCCCGGCAGCGGCCAAAAAGTACTGCCCGCCCACGTGGCAGGACTGGTACAACAAAGTCGCCGCTCAGATGAACCGCATCTAAGTGCAACTGCAAAGGGCCCCAATGGGGTCCTTTTCTTTTAGGTAGCGGAGGTATCGACGACGCCGGTCGCATTGGCAACCGCGACTATGACAATCATGCATAGGAGCAGCACACCCAATGCCTTGAGCCAGAGTTTCGCGAGTTTCTTGCCGCGATAGCTGTCGAGCAGTGCGAATCGCCGACGAAGACGGCGCTTATCGAGCAGCGCAAAATGCATAAGCACCATAAGGCCATCGACAAAGAAAAAATACTCGATTATGAGAAGCCACGTCGGGTAGCTTTGGTTTGCTCCGGTGGGGTGAAAGACGGCAAAGTGACTTCCGACAAAGAACACAAGCAACGAGAAGCAGACGAGCGTATTCCAAATGCGCCCCAGAGACTCCGGAACGCGAGAGAGCAGGCCGCATGCAGCGGAGGCGGCGGGACTAGGAAGCCCTGCGGGGTTTCGGGGCCCTTGGGGCGTCAACACCGTCTCCGAGGCCGGAGTACGGACAGGCGCAGGCGCAGGAGGCCGCACGGGGCGACTCAGATCGTATGCCGCGCGCGTCGCCCGTCCCAACGCTTCCGCACTCGCAAAACGTTTGGCCGGGTCAAGCGCCATCGACATGCAGATGACATCGGCAAGTGGAGTGGGAATGCCGCGCGCCTCGCATTGCTCGCGCATGTCGAGCCCTGGTTTAGGGTCGACTCCCGTCAAGCAGAAGAACAACAGAGCGCCAAGTGCGTAGACGTCGCTGCGCACACTCGTCTGCCCAAACCCATACTGTTCGGGCGGCGCATAGGGTCGCGTGCCAAACTTGACGGTGTCGGCATCGGCGCCATCGCGCCATACGCGCGCGATCCCCAAGTCGATAATCACCAGCGATGAAAACGTCAGGCCCTCATCGAGCGTACAGCTCGCACCCGTCACGATGATATTCGACGGCTTGAGGTCGCGATGGATCACCGACGCCGAAGCCTCCCCCGCCATTGCAAAACCGGCATGGAGCTCGCCCACGGCATCGCATAGGACAGGATACATTTCGTGCGCATAATCGGGGGTAGCTCCCAGACGGTCCACCAGCGCCCCGAGCGTCTCCCCTTCGATGTATTCCATAACCACGTTGAGATCGTCGCCCACACGACGACAATCGACGATTCTGGGCAGGTGCTCAAAACGTCTGCCCGCCCGTTGAGCGGCAAACAGACGCTCGTATGCCCCGCCGATTTGAGCCGAAGCATCGATGCGTTTACGGACAAAGGGGCCGAGCGAACCACCGCCGGTTCCTTCAAAGTACACGAGCTCGGTTGTTTCAACGGACGAGCGCTTAAGTACACGCTCCACGCGATAGCTGTCGTCGCGATCGAGCGACGCCAGGTGCTCGGCAAGCGCTGCGGTTAGCTCGTCATCGGAATATGTTGGGGTCTGAGTATCCATAGCCTCCATCATAGCGCAGGGCGCAGACACCCCATGGCATCCGCGCCCCGTTCGTTTGCATCGTTGTTCGGCAGCTCCGCCGGCTCAGATATCAGCCGCTAACTCACCGTCTCCTCGCCAAAGCGATACAGCTCCTCGTTGACCTTTTGTAGGCTGCACCCGCGATCGATGCAAAAAATGATAATCGCATCGCGGCGGTCCTTGCAGTTAAGGACGCTTACCCCGGCAGCCGTCAGCGCACGGTTGGTCTCTTTGAGCGTCAGCGCCATCGCAAAGGCAATCTGCAGCACCTTATTGCGACTCGGATGACGCGCGCCGGTAAAGATCTGATAGCCAAAGGTCTCATTGAGATCGGCCATACGAACCACGTGCGAGCGCTCCAAGCCCTTTTCCTGCAGTAGCTGCTTCAGGTAGTTCGAAAGCGATGGGGTGGCAAAGTCGTGTTCTTTGATATAGCCATCGATGTTTGGCGCGTCGAGAAGCTCATTGAGTAACTCGTCAGTCAGCTTTTTATCGGGCATACGACTTCACCTCCCCCAGTGCATGCAACATG
>DBEWTR010000247.1:0-15821 GCA_048205775.1 Collinsella sp.
AAAATGATTCGTTTTCCTCCGTCCCCATGTGATCAAAAAAGGCCGCCCTGTATTACCCAGGGCGGCCTTTTCGTCAGCGTCCACATTGCAGGCAACGCCACACGCTACTTGGCGCGACCCTCCTCATAGCGCTCGACCAGCTTGGCCTGAACGTCATAGGGAACCTGCTCATAGCCTGCGGGCTTCATGGTAAAGTCACCCGTGCCGCGCGTGATAGAGCGCAGGCGCGTCGAATAATCCGTCAGCTCTGCCAGCGGCGCCTGGGCAATGACCACGGTGTCGCCGCGCTCATCGGTCTCCATGCCCGTCACGCGACCGCGCGATGCCGAGATGTCGCCCATCACAGCGCCGGCGTAGCTTTCGGGAATAGTCACCGTGATTTCCTCGATGGGCTCCAGCACCACCGGGTCGGCATCGGCGCACGCCTTGCGCAGGCCGATGCGAGCCGCCGCGCGGAACGCCATCTCGTTGGAGTCGACGCTGTGATACGAGCCGTCGTACACAGCCACGCGAATGCCCGTGAGCGGGTAGCCGGCAATGATGCCGTCCTTCATGGTCTCCTGGACACCCTTGTCCACGGCGGGGATGAGCGAGCGCGGGATGCGGCCACCCACGACCTCGTCTACAAACTCATAGCCATCGCTCGTGCCGTCGGGCCCAATGAGCGGCTCAACGCGCAGCCAGCAGTCGCCATACTGACCGGCACCGCCAGTCTGTTTCTTGTGGCGGCCCTGCGCGCTTGCCGTACGGCGAATGGTCTCGCGATACGGAATGCGGATCGGCACGCTTTTTGCCACGACCTTGGTGCGATCCTCCAAACGGTTGAGCAGCACCGAAACCTGCGCCTCACCAACGGCGGAGATAATGGTCTGACCAGTCTCCTCGTCGCGGTCGATGCTCATAGTCGGATCGGCCTTGCAGGCCTTCTCGATAAACGTGTAGAGCTTCTCTTCGTCCCCGCGATTCTCGGCCTCGATGGCGATGCGGTACTGAGAGTTGGGGAACTTAAACGCCGCCGCCTCGACCTTACCGGTAATGGAAAGCGTGTCACCCGTCTCGGCCGCCAGCTTGGGCGCCACGATAATATCGCCGGCATAGGCGTGACCGACCTCGGTCATATCGCGGCCGCACATCACATACAGGTGAGCCAGACGATCGCTCTTGCGGGTACGCGCGTTGATCAGCTCAAGGCCCGGCTCAAGCGTGCCCGTCAGCACCTTGATAAAGCTGATGCGACCCTGCTGCGGATCGGCCAGCGTCTTAAACACAAACGCCACCGGGCGGTCATCGTCGCTCGAAATCTTGAGCGAGTCGCCGTCGATGAGTGGCATTTCGCCGTAGTCAGTCGGCGCCGGGAAGTACGTGGCGATGTCGTCCATCAGCGAGTTGACGCCCTGCTCCTTAATACAATCGCCCGCAAAGACCGGCACAAAGATGCGCTCGGCGATCGCCTTGGACAACAGGCCCTCAAGCTCCGCCTGCGTCAGCGTCTCCTCGCCTTCCAGATACTTCATCATCAGCTCGTCGTCAGCCTCGGCCACCAGCTCGCACAGATGGTCGTGGGCTTCCTCGGCCTGGGCACGATACTCCTCGGGGATCTCCGACTCAACGGCCTCGGTGCCGTTGCAGTGGCGCGCCTTCATACGCACCAGGTCAATGATGCCGTTAAAGTCCTCGCCCTCGCCCCAAGGTAGGGTCACGGCGCCCAAGCGCGTACCGAAGCGCTCCTGCAGCAGCTCCATGGTGGTCGCAAAGCTGGCCTCGGGGCGCGACAGGCGGTTCACGAACACCGCGCGCGCCAGGCGCAGGTCCTCGGCGGCGTACCAAAGCTTAACCGTCGTCGGCTGCGGGCCGGCCTCGGCGTCGACCACAAACAGCGCCGTCTCGCAGACGCTCATCGCGGCAAAGGCGTCGCCGATAAAATCGGGGTAGCACGGGGCATCGAGCACGTTGATGCGGGCGCCCTTCCAATCGATCGGCGCGATGGTCGTCGAGATAGAGAATGAACGCTTGACCTCTTCGGGGTCATAGTCGAGCGTGGGCTTGGTACCGTCGTGGCCGCCCAGGCGGGCGGTCTTACCGGAAAGGTGGAGCATGGCTTCGGCGAGTGAAGTCTTGCCCACCCCGCCTTGGCCTACGAGCACCACGTTCCTTACATTGCCGGTCTTGGGAGCACCCATGATGACCTCCTTGCAGGGTCGCGCGCGATGCGCGACGCCAACGGGGAGAGTTCGCGGTCGATGCCGTCCCGGGAGCAGCATGGTCGGCAGCCGAGCCGACTCACCCTCCAAATGTCCTATGCCACCACCCTACCCTTGCAGTCGCCTGTCCATGCAGACCTTTCGGCACGCGTATGGATACGGGCGGCGAGAGGAGAGAGCGAGCTTGCGAGGCGATTATTGCACCCCGCAGATGCAAAAAACCGCCGCAGATCATAAGACCTGCGGCGGTTTCACCTCAATAAACAGTTGAGTAAATAGCTGAGCCTATCCCACGATACGGCTCAAGAACTCACGCGTACGTTGCTCGCGCGGATGGTCGATGACCTGCTCAGCAGGACCCTCCTCGACAATACGACCGCCGTCCATAAAGACCACGCGGTCGGCAACGTCGCGGGCAAACTGCATCGCGTGGGTCACGATTACCATCGTCATATTCTGTGCCGCCAGGTCCTTAATGACACGCAGGACCTCGGCCGTCAGTTCTGGATCGAGTGCCGAGGTCGGCTCATCAAAGAACAAGATTTCCGGGTCGAGCGCCAGGGCGCGGGCAATACTCACGCGCTGCTGCTGACCGCCCGAAAGCTCGCAAGGCACCTTGTTCTCGTTGCCCGTCAGCCCCATTTGCGCAATCAGCTCATGAGCACGGGCTTCCGCCTGCTCGCGCGGGCGCTTAAGCACGCGAATCGGCGCATCGGTGATGTTTTTCATCACGGTATAGTGCGGGAACAGATTGTAGTTCTGAAACACCAGACCAAACCGCGAGCGCGCCTGCTTGGGCACGTCGTCTTTCGCATATACCGCACCCGACCCCGCGTCCGTCGCAACGGCAAGGTCGCCAAACGAAAGCGAGCCACCGTCGAGCGTCTCGAGCAGCGTGGCGCAGCGCAGCAGCGTGGACTTACCGCCACCCGAAGGTCCAATAATCGCTACGACCTCGCCACGCTTTACCTCGAGCGAGATATCCTTGAGTACCTCATTGCCGCCAAACGCCTTGCGCGCGCTTTCGATTTTCATCACTGAGTTAGTCATGGTAATAGTCCAGCTTCTTTTCGGCAGCGCCCAGCAGCATCTCGACGACGAAGTTAAAGACCCAGTAGATTAGCGCCGCGATCGCAAACGGCACCATGCTCACCTGCGAGGCGACCAGCGCCTTGGCCGTCGAGAACATCTCACCCACGCCAATGGCAAACGCCAGCGACGTGTCCTTGACCAGCGTGATGATCTCGTTGCCCATCGCAGGCAGAATACGCTTGGCGACCTGCGGCATCACGATATACAGAAACGTCTGCATGCGCGAATAGCCCAGCACCTCGGCTGCCTCGTATTGACCGCGCGGAATGGACTGCAGGCCCGAGCGATAGATCTCGGCAAAGTAACCGGCGTAGTTGATGATGAACGCCACGACGCACGCCGTCCACTTGGAATCGGGAGTGAGCGAAATGCCAAACACGTAGTACGGGGCAAAGTAGATGGCAAACATCTGCAGCATGAGCGGCGTGCCGCGCATGACCGAGATATAGATGCGCGCAATCCAGCGAAGCGGCGCGATTTTGCTCATGCGCATAAACGCCACGGGGATTCCCAGCGGAATCGACCCCAGCAGCGTCAGCACAAACAACTGCAAACTGACCAAGAAACCCTGGCCAAGCATCTGCATCATGACCTGAATAGACAACCCAAGCTCTCTTTCACAGTAACGGAACAGCGAACCCAATGCTAAAGCGGGTTTTCCAGGTGCTCGAGTTTGCCGTGAAAGAGGGGCGCCGCGTACTAAATGTACGCAAGCGACGGTTTGAACGGCAAAATCGGGTGCCTGGGAAAGCCGCTATTTGAGAACCCAGTTGTCGAAGGACAGACCATAGCTCGCATACTTGTCGCACAGGTCCTTAACCGTGCCGTCCTCGTAGAGCGCCTTGAGCGACTCGGTCACGGCGTCGGCCGACTTGGTGTCGCCCTTCTTAAAGCCGACGGCGTAGTGCTCGCTGGACAGCGGCTCATCAAGCTGCGTATAGGCATCGGGCTTGGCGGCAAGCTGATACTGGGCAATCGAAAGGTCGCAAGCCACGGCATCGACCGCGCCGCTCTCGAGCTGCATAAAGGCCGTGTTGTACTCGCCGATGGTATCGAGCGTGGCAAATGTCGCCGCCAGATCCTTCTGGTCACCCTCGAGCACATCCTGCGCAGCGGAATCGGTCTGAGTAATCACGGTCTTGCCGGCAAGATCGTCCCAGCTCTTGATGCCCGCATCCTTCTTGACCACGAGCACCTGCTCGTTGAGCATGTACGGCTCGGAGAACGTGTAGTCGTCCTCACGGCCCTCCATGGTAAAGCCATTCCAGATGCAGTTGATGGCGCCCGAGTTAAGCAGCGTATCCTTGGCATCCCAGTCGATGGCCTCGTATTTGACCTCCCAGCCCTGCTTATCGGCAACAGCCTTGGCCAGATCGAGATCAAAGCCGGTGTACTCGCCATCGTCGCCCACAAAGCCGTACGGAGGATAGGACTTATCAAAGCCCACCACGAGCTTCTTGGACTCCGCAGCGCCCTTCACATCCTTGGCTGCAGCAGAACCGGCAGCGGAACCCTTACCGGCACCACCACCGCAGCCTACCAGGCCAAGACCTAGAACCGTAGCGAGCGAACCGGCTAGACCAACAAACTGACGACGAGACATATCGGTATTCATGGTATTCCCCCTTGGTGGCACTTTAGTTAAGTAAAGTGAGTCGTGTAACGTTCAGAATCATACACTTTAGCGTGATAGAGCACAAGGCGAGTTTGCCCGCCGCGTGAGGGGTGTGGGGGTTAAGTTTCCTGCTCTACAGTCCTGCTCACGACGGAGGCCACATTAAGTGGCCTCCTGTTCGTGCGGAACTCGCGATAAACTTAACCCCCACACCCCTCACGCGGCGGGCAACCGTCGTTGGGCTTATCACTGACACGAATAAACCGCTTGTATATCGTCTGCTGGCTTGGCACGGTACAATACTTGCAGCTTTAATTCATGAATAAGTGGAGTTATTGATGGCAGAATCTCGTGCGGAGCGTAGGGCTCGTCGTGCTTTGGTGGAGGCGGTTGAGGGGTCGAAGGAGGAGAAATCTTCTACGAAATCCAAGTCTTCTAAAGCTGCAAAAAGCAAATCGACCAAGAGCAGGGCTAAGACCAAGCGTTCTGACTCTCGTCGAGGCGGAGACAAAGCGTCTCAGACTCGCTCCAAGCGTCCGCATAAAGATCCGGTTTCGCCTGCGCGTAAGGCTGTGGATCCCAAGTCTCCCTGTTCCATCATGAGAGCTTGTGGCGGATGCACGGCGCTCAATCGTCCTTATAAAAAGCAGTTGGCAGCTAAGCAGGCCGCCATGGAGGAGCTTTTTGCTACCCTTTGCGAGCGCGAGGGCATTAGCGTCGACCCCATTCGCGGTATGGGCGTCACCCTGGGCGACCCGGGCAAATATCCTGCGCCGCGCGGTTTTCGCCATAAGGCCGCCACTCCCTTTGCCCCCGGTAAGGAGGGCGCTGTCCGTTGCGGTTTCTTTGAGCGCGGCACGCACAAGATCGTTGCCGTACCCGAATGCCCCGTCGAGGCACCGGGCGCTCGTCAGATTCTCAACGGCATCGCACGCGAAGCTGAGCGGCTGCATATTCCCGCCTTTAATGAGGACAAGCATCTTGGTTTGCTTCGCTATGCCGTCGTCCGCTGCGGTTGGCGTACCGACCAGGTCATGGTCACGCTCGTGACCGCTCAGCGCGACTTGCCGCATGCGCAGGAGTTCTTTGAGGCTGTCGCCGCACTCGATCCGCGCATCGTCACCGTCGCCCAAAACATCAACGGACGCCCCGGCAACGCCATCCTCGGCGAGGAAACCCGCATCGTGTATGGCGCCGAATGCATGCGCGACCAGCTGCTCGGCTGCGAATTCGACATCTCCCCCACCGCGTTTTATCAGACCAACCCGCAACAGACCGAGCTGCTCTATCAGCTCGCTATCGACGGCATGGATTTGCACCAGGGCGATGTGCTCATGGATGCCTACTGTGGCAGCGGTACCATCGGTCTTTGCGCAGCTAAAGATGCCCAGAACAAGGCTATCGGCATTATGCTGCTCGGCGTGGAGCGCAACCCGGCGGGCATTGCCGACGCACGTCGCAATGCCGAGCTCAGCGGCCTCACCCGCAGCGCTTGGTTTATGGCCGACGACGCCACCGATTACATCCTGGATGCCGCCGATAACAACGAGCGGGTCGATGTCCTTTCCATCGATCCGCCGCGCGCCGGCTCCACGCCCGAGTTCCTCGAAGCTGCCTGCGCGCTTAAGCCGCGCCGCATCACCTATATCAGCTGCAACCCCGTAACTCAAGAGCGCGACCTGCATCAGCTCCTCGACGGAGGCTATCGCCTGCTCAAGATCACGCCCGTCGACATGTTCCCTCACACCGACCACACCGAAACCGTAGCGGTCCTCGAACGCCGCTAACCAACCTCAGTAGATTTTTGGGACAAGAAAGGGGGCGACCCGCCTGGGCCGCCCCCTTCGCTTGGTTTATAAACTCCGCTACATCCCATTGCGCAGATCGCACACGCCGGCTGCCGCCATCTCGCGCAGCAGCGTCTCGCGGTCGCGCGTCACGATCAAATCCAGCGGGAAGTGAATCTCGTCGAGCATCTTGCGCGCGTGATCGAGCTTGCCAATGGCCATGCCAATGTGCGCATCGGTCGAAACGCCAATGCCCACGCCCAGCTCGGCGCAGCGCTCGGCGATCTTGCGGCATACGACCCAATGCTCAGTGTCGATACCGTGTTCAAGACTATGGTTGTTGATCTCGATAATCTTGTGCTTGGCCTTAGCTGCCAACAGCACCTCGTCGATATCGAACGGCACGCCCGAACGCCCCGTGTGGCCCAGCATGAACACCTTGGGGTGCTCCAGGGCATTGATATACATCTCGGTCGTCTGGGCCAGCGTCGCGCCCTCAGCAATCTGCGGATTATGCACGCTTGCAACCAAATAATCCAAATTACGCGTAACCAAATCGAACAGTGAATGCTGACGGCTGTACGAATCGCCGGCGATATCGAGCGTGACAGGAGTGTCCTCGCCAAACAGGCTTCCGTCCAGCGAAACGATATCGGCCTCGGCACCACGCAGCACCAGCACGCCGCTCCAAATGCGCGGCCAGATATCCTGGTTGATAAAGAACTGGTAACTGCACAGGTCATTGGGGCAAGCCGTAACCATAGAGCTCAAATGGTCGGCAGATCCGAGCACCTGCAGACCACGCTCTGCCGCCCAGTACACATTCTCTTCAATGGTCGAATATGCATGCGCAGAGAACATCGTATGGGTATGAATGTCACAAGAAAGCAGGTAGGGCATCAGGTCTCCTTATCTGGCACGGCCGTCGCTTATATTCATTGTACGCATAGCCTTCGATAGTCGTAAAACCACTCCATCCCAAAGACACAACGTCCATGACAACGGGGTCCGGCTTAACACCAAACCCCGTTTCACGTAAAACATTGTAGGCAGAGCGCTTTACTTTTAACGATACTCGTCCGCCAACTGTTTCCAAGCGGGTAGCGAATTGACAATCGTTTCGTAGCTCACGCAATAGCCCAGGCGGAACCAACCCGGCATACCAAAGCTGTCCGAGGGAACCGCAAGCAACTCATACTTCTTTGCGCGCTCGCAAAACGCATTCGCATCGGACTCCAACGCTTTCACCCATAGGTAGAACGCGCCATCCGGCTCAACATAGGTGTAGCCATACTCCGCTAGTGCGTCGGTAAGCGCGGTGCGGTTACGTGCATAGGCCTCAACGTCACTCGGCTCATCGATGCAGTCGATAATTACGCGCTGAAAGAGCGCCGGCGCGCACACGAAGCCCAGCGTACGGGCAGCACCCGCAACAGCCGGCATCAGACGGGCAGCCTGCGGATTGGTGTTGGGAACCAAGATCCAACCCACGCGCTCACCAGGCAGCGACAGCGACTTGGAATACGAGTAGCACACGATGGTGTGCTCGTAGATCGAGGGCACCCAAGGCACCTCGGCACCGTACACGATCTCGCGGTACGGCTCATCCGAGATGAGCATAATCGGATTCTCGGAATCGCGCTGAGCGTTGGCCTCGCGCAGAACATTGGCCAGTCGCGTCAGCGTGTCGCATGTATATACGGCACCGGTCGGATTGTTGGGCGAGTCGATAATGACGGCAGCCGTCTTATCGGTGATCGCCTTGAGCACGTTGTCCACGCTCAGCTGGAACGTGTCTTCATCAGCAGGCGCCTCAACACACGTGCAGCCGGCCTTCTCAATCCAAACGCGATACTCCGGAAAGTACGGGGCGATAACAATAACCTCGTCGCCCGGGTTTGTAACGGCGTTGAGCGTACAGGTGAGCGAAGCCGCGGCACCCACCGTCATAAAGACGTCCTTACCCTCATAGTTCGTTCCAAAGCGGCGGTTGAGCGATTCGGCGACGGCTGCTCGACATTGCGGCAGGCCCGGAGCGGGGGTGTAGCCGTGCAACTGGTCACTCGGCAGCCCCAAGGCCTTCTTAATGGACTCCGCCACGGCAGCCGGCGCCGGAACACTCGGGTTGCCCAGCGAAAAATCGAATACGTTCTCCGCACCGATCTGTGCCTTGCGCTCAAGACCATAGCTAAAGATCTCGCGGATGATGGAGCTTTCCGCACCGCGAGCATACATCATTTCGTTGATCATCTGTTCCCCTTTCGCATAGGCGCTATTGTACGCTTTAGCCGAGCAAAGTGCCGCAGCAATGTTGATTGGGGACAGACTTAAATGCGTGAAAACGCTCATTTAAGTCTGTCCCCAATCAAGTCTGTCCCCAATCGACAAAAAGAAAAAGCCTCCGCAGGTTTCCTCGCGGAGGCTTTCGACACAAAGACTATTTGTCGGCATCGGTGTCGGCACCGGCATTGGCGGCACGGTCATCGCCGGCATCATCGGATGCGGCTTCGGCATCCTCCTGCATGGCCGCCTGCGCAAAAGCCGCGGCATCAGCCGCCAGCTCCTCCTCGCTCATACGAGGCGCACGCTTCTTGGTCGGCATGCCAGCCGCCTTGGCATTGCGCTCCTCCTTGGCTGCCAGGATATCGCCCTCGCGCTCAAGGTAGGCATCCCACTCGTTGTCGAGCAGAGCGTTCACGGCGTCGCCCTCAACGGTCTCGCGCTCAAGCAGCACCTTCGCCATCAGGTCGAGCTGATCGCGACGGGCATCCAAAATCTCGACCGCACGGCGATGGGCCTCGCGCATGATGCGCTGGACCTCGATATCGATGCGGCGCGCCGTCTCCTCGGAGTAATCCTGGTGATCGGCGTAATCGCGGCCCAGGAATACCTGATGCTGCGCCTCGCCAAACACTTGCGTGCCCAGTTCCTCGCTCATGCCCAGGCGCGTGACCATCTCGCGCGCCATCTTGGTCGCGCGCTCCAAATCGTTGCTCGCGCCCGACGTGATGTCGTCGCACATGAGCTCCTCGGCAACGCGACCGCCCAAGAACACGGCAAGCTCGTCGAGCATCTCGTTCTTGGTCTTGAGGAAGTGGTCCTCCTGCGGAAGCTGCAGCGTGTAGCCCAGCGCCTGGCCGCGGCTGACGATCGAGATCTTGTGAACCGGATCGGAATGCTCCAGGATGTGGCCCACCAGGGCGTGACCGCTCTCGTGGTAGGCAATCGTGGTGCGCTCGGCCTCGGTCATCACGCGACCCTTGCGCTGCGGACCGGCAATCACGCGCTCCATCGATTCCTCGACCTCGTCCATCGAGATCACGGAACGATGGCGGCGGGCAGCCAGCAGCGCAGACTCGTTGAGCAGATTTGCCAGATCGGCGCCGGTGAAGCCAACGGTCATCTGGGCGAGCTTCTCAAACTTCACGTCCTCGTCCATCGGCTTGTTCTCGGCATGCACGCGCAAGATCTGCTCGCGGCCCTTCACATCCGGACGGTCGACCGTGACCTGACGGTCAAAACGACCGGGACGCAGCAATGCCGGATCCAGGATGTCAGGACGGTTGGTCGCAGCGATCAGGATGACCGACTCGCTTTCCTCAAAGCCGTCCATCTCGACCAGCAACTGGTTGAGCGTCTGCTCGCGCTCGTCGTGACCGCCGCCCAAGCCAGCTCCGCGCTGACGTCCCACGGCATCGATCTCATCGATGAAGATGATCGACGGGGCTTGGGACTTGGCCTCCTTAAAGAGGTCACGCACACGGCTGGCGCCGACACCTACGAACATCTCGACAAAGTCGGAACCCGAGATGCTAAAGAACGGTACGCCCGCCTCGCCGGCAACGGCCTTGGCCAGCAGCGTTTTACCGGTGCCCGGAGGGCCAACCAGCAACACGCCACGCGGGATCTTGGCGCCCAGCTTGCGATAGCGATCCGGATCGCTCAAAAAGTCACGGATCTCCTCGAGCTCCTCGACTGCCTCGTCCACGCCGGCAACGTCTTCAAACTTGACCTTGGGGCGTGTGGCCTCGTTGGTCTTGGCGTTAGTCTTGCCAAACTGCATGTTCCTGTTGTTGGCGCCCATCATCTGGCGCATAAAGTAGAACATGATGGCGATAAGGGCGATCGTCGGAAGCACACTCATCGCCAAGTCGCCCCAAAAATCGGGATCGTTGGTGTTGACGATGTACTTGGTATCGGGATGCTCCGCCATGAGCTCGGCAAGCGAATCGGAGCCGACATAGGTCGAGGAGAAGCTCTTGAGCTCGCTCGTATCGCCCTTTTCCTTCTTCGTCTTCCAGTAATGACCCGTCACGCTTCCGTCTTGAACCGTATAGGTCAGATCTTCGACGCGATCCTGCTTGATGGCGCTCACCATCTCGCTCGTCGCGAGCTTAACGGTATTGCTGGAATTGGCAAAGCCGGAGCCCATGTTAAAGAAGGCGTAGCCCAGAAGCGCGCAAGCCAAAATAAAATACAACCAGCCCGTACGCGTGGGCTTCTTGCCTCCGGGCATCCCCGGGATCTTAGGCTCCCGGGGAGTCTGGGAATTGTTATCGTTACGGTCGTCGGGCATCTTACGAATAAACCTCCGGTTTCAAAATGCCCAGATACGGAAGGTTGCGATAGCGCTCGGCATAGTCGAGGCCGTAGCCCACCACAAAGGCATCGGGGCAATGGGTTCCAACATACTTGGGCGTGATGGCCGAGACGCGGTCCTCAACGTCCTTCCACAGGAAGGCGGCGACCTCCAGAGAAGCGGGCTTGCGGCTCTCGAGGTTCTTCATCAGATACTTGAGCGTCAGGCCCGAGTCCAGAATGTCCTCGACGATCAGCACGTCGCGACCGCGGATGTCGATATCCAGGTCCTTAATGATACGCACGATACCCGAGGACTTCACACCGTCGCCGTAGCTCGAAACAGCCATGAAATCGATGTTGGTCGGCAGCTCGATCTTACGCATCAGGTCGCCCATAAAGACCACGGCGCCGCGCAGGACCGCAATCAGCACCAGATCCTTACCCGCGTAGTCGCGCGTAATCTCCTCGCCCAGGCGAGAGACGATACCGTCGATATCCTCCTGCGTGAACAGAACCTTCTCGATATCCGGATGTTGAGAAGCCATGACAACCCTTTCTTGTGCTTATCGCCCACACACCGCCGTATGGACGCGAACTACACATTCTAGCAGCGCACGGGGTAAATTTACCAGCCCGTGCGCCATCAGCGCGGGAATACCGTCAACGTCGCACAGAATAGCAGGCGTGGGACGCTATTCCGCATCGACCACGCGGAGCAGATATGCCACGCGCGTTGCGGCCGTGCACTTAAAACGCTCGTCCGCGCGAACTCCGGCGACCCACACCACGGCACCCCCCGGCGCCGTCCTCACCATGGGCACGCCGGCGCGCTCGGAAACGGGAATGCGAGCCTCACCTAGCAAGTCGGATACTTTCTTGCTTCGACCACTCATCCCTAACGGGCACATCACGTCTCCCGGTGCAGGACCGTCCACCCACAGGCGCGCCAATCGCGCCTCGGCAGGGATCTCGCCACGCGAGCCCGCCAGGATCCGCTCACTATCGCTGTCGGCAAAACCCAGGGCAGCCGCGTCTACCAAAGCTGTCACTTCCCCGGCAGCTGCAAGCTCACGGGCGCGGCGCACGATATCGCATCCCGGCTCAACGGCCATCGGTTCTGTGACCAGCATACGTCCCCCGCCCAACGGCAAACGACCGGGTACGGTAACCCAGTCCGCGACCAGGCCCTCGCGAGCCGCCGGCGCCTTGAACGCCAGCATGCCAAACTCAATGCGTGCGTCAATCCCCGCCGGAAGCGTGACCGAGCCGGCGCCCTCGGCAACGCAGGAAAGGACTCGCTCCACATGTCGCATCTCTGGACGAGCGTCCGGATCGATGCGCTTAATCGCCAGTCGCACGATGCGCCGCGCGATTACCACCTCGGCCGCAGCAAGGCGCCTGGCATCGAGCACCAGCGCGCCCGCCGCCTCCTTACGCAGGCAGCTTCGAAACGCCTGTGCCGAAAGCTGAGACAAAAACGCGTCCTCATCACCCAAGATCTCACAGGCGGCGCCAATCGTCTTGCACACGCTCGCATTACGCTGCGCCACCACCGGCATCACTCGATGGCGCACGTAGTTTCGCAGATACGAGATATCCTCATTGCTCTCGTCTTCACGCCACGGCTGACCATGTACCTGTAGATAGCCCACGAGCTCGCCATGAGTTAGGTCGAGCAAGGGACGCACCACGATATTCCTCCGGCGAGGAATGCTCGATAGACCAGCGGGCCCCGAACCCTTAATCGCGTTCATCAAAAACGTTTCCGCGCGATCCGAAGACGTGTGCGCGGTGCAGATACGAGCCGCCGTTCGCGGTGTCCCCGTCTGGGCGCAGAGCTCGCGAACATACCTCCGCGCCGCGGCATAGCGCACCTCGCGGGCCGCGGCCTCAATATTGCCCGACCCCCCATCAAAATAAGCGTGCTCCACACACAGCGGTAAACCATATTTCGCGCAGAGCTCACGCACAAAGGCCTCGTCGCCATCGGACGCCTTGCCGCGCAGATGATGGTTTACATGCAGCACATGCAGGCGCTCGCGAGCAATGGGGGCAACACCGCGTCCGTCTTGGATATCCAGCTTTGATGTGCACGCCATAAGAAGCAGTGCCGTCGAGTCCGCGCCGCCTGATACCATGAGCACGACAGGAGCAGCCTGCTGCCTCGTCCGGGTCTCATCGACTGCCCCAGGCACGGCATGGTGTCCATAATGCTGAGATACCGTAGGCATTTGCTTCCTCCTCTATTCGTCCGCACCCATTGTATCCTTTGGAATCTTATGTCTCGTCTGCACCTTCATATCCTCGGCAGTGGCTCTAAAGGCAACTGCGCACTCATCGAGGGCCCGCAGGGGCTCATTATGGTCGATGACGGACTGTCTCGCCGCGAGACATTAAAGCGCATGGCAGAACTGGGGCTCTCGACAGACAACGTCTCGGCTCTTCTCATTACTCATGAGCATAGCGATCACATCAAGGGCCTCGATGTCTGGTGCAAGCACTGGCACGGCCCCCTCTTTGCCAGCAGTGGCACTCTTTCGAGTAAAGAAAATCTTTCGCATCTGCCTGTCGAGGAATTCGATCCCGGTGACACCCTATCCATTGCCGGCATCCACGTGCAAACCTACTCAACATCACACGATGTCATCAATCCAGTCGGCTATCGATTCGACACCCTCGATGATTCCATCGGCTTTGCCACCGACACCGGAGAGCTATCGAGCCAAGCCATGAACACCCTCAAAGATTGTCGAGTCCTCGCACTCGAAAGCAACCACGATGTGACCATGCTGCGCGAGGGAGAATATCCCCGCTTTCTTCAGGAGCGCATCCTGTCTGCAAGGGGACACCTCTCCAATGGCCAAGCCGCCGAAGCCGCGCGCGAACTTGTTACCGATCGCACCGAACAGCTCATTGCCATGCATATCAGCCAAGATAACAATCGTCCGAGCCTTACCGTCAAAAGCTATGCCAAAGCTCTGGCCGCAACCCTGGATGACGAGGTCGGCAGCTCCGCAACCCTTCTCCAAGGATCGCGAAAGCTCTCGATACGCCCCGCAAGCCAGCATCGGCCAGCAACCATTCAATAACTGGGCTAAACAGCAAAAGGGGCCGGGAATCGCTTCCCAGCCCCTTTTGTTGTCTTTTAATAGCGAAGAACACCAACGAAGTTATTCGATGGAGATCTTCGTAACGTTCTTCTTCTCGACGATCTTGGGAACCGTAACGGTCAGGATGCCGTCAGCGTACTTAGCCGAGAGGCCCTCGCTCGAAGCGTCCTTAAGATACACGCCACGCGTCGCGCTGTACGAGCTGAACTCCTTCTGCAGGAAGTTCTTGCCCTCGTTCTCCTCGTCTTCCTCGACATTCACGCTAATGGACAGACGACCCTCGTTAAGCTCGACATCGATATCGTCCTTGGCGACGCCGGTCAGATAAGCCTTGACCTCATAGCCATCGCCCTTATCCTCAACGTCAACGGGGAACGCCTTAGAGGCAATCGAGTTGTTTGCAAGGTCGGTCATATCATCAAACAGATCGAACAGCGAGCTAGCAGAAGGACGAACGCCAAAAACCGAACGATAAGGAACCATGCTTGCCATGTTTACCACTCCTTTTAAGGACTGCCGAGTCATCTTCTAAGTGACTGGGACTTCTTTTGACGCTCTTATATATGCCCACCCAGTGCTCATATATACATCGACTATAAAGTTTTTTGAGTCCAGTACTATAAGCATATCTAAGTGTGTATGACTAAGGTTTTAGTAAGGTTAAGGTTCTTTGAACAAGAGCTTAAATAGCAAGTATGTTCGCAGCTACAAATAACAAGGGGCTTACAATGAGCGCGTACACGTTGTTGGTAACGAGCTAAAGGGCATCATGGACGACCAAAACCAGAACAATATGTTTATGCCGACGCAGGGCGAAGATACTTCCACGCAGCCGCCACGGTTCCATCGCCCCCACATCTCGCAAGAGCCCATTAATGATCCGGAGCCCGAGTATGTGACGAGAAATCGATATCAAACGCTCGAGGATGCCCAAACGGGACGTAAACATATGGGCGTCGCCTCGGGAGACCCTGTATATCTGAAAGACGCACCATTATCTAAAAACAGCGCAGCTAGTGATGAGCCGATGAAAGCATCCGCCACTCATCAACAAAGAGGTCCTTGACCAAAGCAAACCTTGACGCATTCGGCTCGCTATCTCGAAACGCCAAAACAGGGAAAATCAATCTTCGTTTCATCAAGTAAACGACGCAAACAGCATCGACTGACAATCCTGCTTTTGATTATTGTGGGCATAGCAGTTGCCCTTGTTATTCGTTTTATTTTCTTTAAGTAAAAGCTCAATACCAAAAAGAATTAAATCGTCTGGCGTAAATGAGTTATTTATGCCCCGCAAACGCAAAAAGGGGGAGGCCGCGAGGCCCCCCCCCTTCTCAGTTCAAGCGTACGGCTCGGTGCCGTCCACCGGTCAGCGGCGCCCTGGCCTCCCACGGGCTGACCCCGCAGTACTCTCGGCGCGATGGGGCTTAGCTTC
>DBEWTR010000251.1:0-5276 GCA_048205775.1 Collinsella sp.
GGTCACATCGATCATCATGTCGATACGGTCGGCCAAGGGACCGCGCAGTTTAGACCGATAGCGCTCGACCATCGCCGCCGAGCAGCGACACGGTACCTCGCGATCGCCCAAAAAGCCGCAGGGGCAGGGATTGCTCGCAGCCAGCAGCTGAAAGCGCGACGGGAAGGTAAAAGCCCCGTCGACGCGTACGATCCTCACATAGCCGCGCTCGATGGGCTGACGCAGCGTCTGCAGCACGCCAGTGGGAAACTCGGCTAGCTCGTCCAAAAAGAGCGCGCCGCCATGAGCTAGGCTAATTTCGCCCGGATGCACTGGACGTCCGCCGCCGATGAGGCCCGCGGTCGAAATGCTGTGATGCGGGCTGCGGAAGGGGCGATGCCCCGCAAGCAGCCCATCGATGTTCTCGCCCAAGACCGAATGGATGCACAGCGCCTCCTGTTGATCCTCAACGGAAAGCTCGGCCAGGATGCCGGTCATACGGCGTGCGAGCATGGTCTTGCCCGATCCCGGGGACCCAATCATAAGCAAACCGAGCTCACCCGCTGCCGCCAGTGCCATGCCGCGTTTGGCAACCTCCTGCCCCAGCACGTCGGCATAGTCGAGTTCGGGCTCAAAAATAGCCTCCACACCCTCGGAATCCAGATAATGCCGCGCGGCATCGCCCATGCCGCGAGCAAGCTGAGACAGATGGTCGATAAATCCGCAATCCACGCCCGCGAGCGGCACATGCTGGTCGGACCTGCCGGCGATAAAAGACAGCCCCATATCACGCGCCAATAGCTGAAACGCCACCTCGCCCTTGACAGGAAGCACCGTACCGTCCAAGCCAAGCTCACCAGCGATAAGACAACGATCGAGGTTGTCGCGGGGAATCTGGCCATCGGCCGCCAATACCGCGATGGCGATGGGCAGATCAAAGCCGCTACCGGTCTTGCGAATATCGCCGGGCGCCAGGTTGACCGTAATGCCCGAGCGTGGGATCTCGAACCCGGCGGAGCGCATCGCGCAGCGAATACGACCGCGTGACTCCATCACCTCCATACTCGGAATACCGAGCATCTGAATGCCCGGAACGCCACCGGCAAGCGAGACCTCGACCGTGACGGGAATCGCCTCGACGCCGCGGATGCAGGCCGCGTGAACGGCAAACGTCTCGAACGCCATCACGACACCTGCCAATCGAACGCGTTGTACTGGTGCTCGATCTCGGCGATATGCCCGTCGCGGATGGTGACGCCCACGGCATCGAAGCGAATCGCCTTGAGCGGATAATGCTCCATGAGATAGCAACTTGCGATGCGGCGGTAGCGGCGTTGCTTTTGGGCGTTCACGGCCTCCTCCGGAAAGACCCTCGTGCTGCAATCCAGCGCAACGCGTCTGGTCTTGACCTCGGCCATCACCACGACATCGTCGAGCTCATCGAGCAGCACCAGATCGGCCTCGCCCTCGGTGCAACGATAACCCTGCTCCAGCAAGGTGTAGCCGCGCTCGTTAAAGTAGTCGATGGTGATCAGCTCGCCTAGCATGCCCAGCTCGCGGGGACTGAGTCCCTTGATAAACTCGGGCGTCATCGCCCCACAGTCGAGCTCGCCGTTTTCCCAACGCTCCTTGAGCTGCTGCGTCTTGCTCTTTTTGCTTGCGGCACTCATGGGGTCTCCTTTCCCGCACACTGCATTGCCCCGATGATGAGGGCACCTTTCATGCGGGTAAGTACCGGAAGCAAACCAAAAGCTGACCAAATGCCGACAAAAAACGGGCCGTACGCAGCAATGCTGCTGCATACGGCCCGCTACCAGCAGGTTTATAAAACCACAGAGGTCCCTGTCTCCACAATTGGCCTAGAAAAGGCGCTCAGTCTGCAGAAAGTTTCCGCAAAAGCTCACGCGGTGCAGCGGACAAAGTCCATGTTTGCGAATGGCCTCGATGTGCTCGGGGCTCGCATAGCCCTTCGACTCGGCCAGATGGTACTCGGGGTACTCGGCGTCGTACTCGACCATCATCTCGTCACGCGTGACCTTGGCCATGATGGACGCTGCGGCGATGCAGGCGATCTTGGCATCGCCTTTCACCACATCGCGCTCGTTAGGAACAGCGCCCAAGGGGTTGCCATCCATGAGGACGCAGTCGGGTTCAAGTCCCGTATCGGCCACGGCGCCCGCAACGGCGGTACGGATAGCACGGGCCATGCCCATCTCATCGATATCCTTAGGCGCGATATGGCAAAAACCGATCGCCGTCGCCACCTCGGCAATCTTCACTGAGAGCAACTCGCGGCGCGCCGGCGTGAGCTTTTTGGAATCGTTGATGCCCCAGACGCGCGGCTCCATGGGAAGACACACGGCACACACGGTCAAGGGACCCGCTACCGAGCCACGGCCCACCTCGTCGACGCCCACGACCACACCATCACCGCCAAGCTCATGCATAAGCTCGTACATGTCATTGACGCGCTCGCGCTCGGCAAGTTCCTTGGCATGGCGCTTAAGAGCACGCTCGCAAGCCTTGATCACCTGCTGGCGCGGGTCCTCGCGATAATGCTCCACGAGGGCGGGGATCTCCTCAAACGTTGCGCTCGCCAGCTCTCCGGCAACCTGCGATGCCGAAACCGAGCTCGTCATGTTGGCCATACCAGGCCCTCCTTGCATGCAAATCAGATAAAAAGAAGGGCCACCCGAAGGTGACCCTTGTGTCCAAACGAGTGGACAGACGCTGCGATCTTCTTAGCGCTTCTCGGGGATGCGAGCAGCCTTGCCCACCTTGTCGCGGAGGTAGTACAGCTTGGCGCGACGGACGCGACCATGACGAACGACCTCGAGCTTGGCGATCTTGGGGCTGTGAAGCGGGAAGGTACGCTCAACACCGACACCGAAGGACATCTTGCGGACGGTGAAGGTCTCGCGGGCACCGGCGCCGGCCATGCGGATGACGTCGCCCTGGAAGACCTGGATGCGCTCGCGGTCGCCTTCCTTAATGCGGTAGTGAACCTTGACGTTGTCGGCGACGCGAACCTGAGGAATGTCCTCGCGGATCTGCTGACGCTCGATTGCGCGGATGTAATCCATGTGCAATTCCTTACTCTTCTAGAGGTGCCGTACCACCTTGGCCGGCACGTAGTTGAACAAACGTATTCGAGTATACACGCGCGGGTTTCTGCTGCAAGAACAATTTTTTACGCAGACAAAAAGACAAAACCCGCACATGATAACCGCCCGCCTCACGAATGAGACGGGCGGCATGAAGGGGGCTACGCTAGGCGTCTAAACCCAAAACGTTAGGCGGGACGCTTGGCCTCGAGCTTGGCCTGGGCGGCAGCCAAGCGCGCGAGGGGCACGCGGTAGGGCGAGCAGGACACGTAGTCCACGTCGGCCACGTTAAACAGGCCCTTGATGGACTTGGGGTCGCCGCCGTGCTCACCGCACACGCCAAAGTGCATGTCGGGGTTGGTGGCACGGCCCTTCTCGACGGCCATGCGTACCAGCTCGAGTACTGCCGTATCGATGGTCTCGAAGGGGTTGTCCTTCAGAATCTTCTTATGCATGTACAGCGGGATGAACTTAGCCTCGGCGTCGTCACGCGAGAAACCGAAGGTCGTCTGGGTGAGGTCGTTGGTGCCAAAGCAGAAGAAGTCGGCATGGTGGGCGATCTCGTCAGCGACCATGCAGGCGCGCGGCAGCTCGAGCATCGTGCCCACGGGAATATTGAGCTCGACGCCTTCTTCGACGGAAACCTCGGCGATCACGCGCTCAATGACCTCGCGGGTCTGGACGTGCTCGGCCGTGATGGAGACGAGCGGAACCATGATCTCGGGACGCGGGTCGACGCCCTCCTTGATAAGGCAGGCAGCAGCCGTGGCGACGGCGCGAACCTGCATGAGCGGCAGATCGCTAAAGACGACGGATAGGCGCACGCCGCGCAGGCCGAGCAGCGGGTTGGACTCGACCATGCCGTCGATGCGACGCAGGCGGGCACGCAGGGCGGCAAGCTCTTCCTCGCTGGCGCCAGCGGCCTCCTTCTTGGTGATGGCAACCTCGAACTCGCGAGGATTATCCAGGAACTCATGAAGCGGCGGATCGAGCAGACGAACGACCACATCGCGACCGGACATGGTCTTGAACATGGCCAGGAAGTCCTCCGTCTGAACCTTGAGCAGATCGGCGAGGGCCCGCTGCTTCACGGCCTCATCGTCGGACAGTATAAAGCTCTGGATGATGTTCTTACGGTCGCCCAGGAACATGTGCTCGGTGCGGCACAGGCCAATAGCCTCGGCGCCAAACTCGAGTGCGAGCTCGGCATCCTCAGGGTTGTCGGCGTTGACGCGCACATGGTTGGCGTGGCCACAGGTCTCGTCCAGGCGAATCTCGTCGGCCCAGGACAGGATGGTGTCCAGATCGCCAGTGAGCTCGGCGGAGACCAGGTCGACGGGACCGTCGACGACGATGCCCTGGGTGCCGTCGATGGAGATGATGTCGCCCTCGTGCAGCACGCGGTCGCTGCCCTCGATGCGCACGACCTTCTCGGCGGCATCGATGTGGAAGCGCTCAACGCCGCAGACGCAGGGCGTACCCATACCGCGGGCGATAACAGCGGCATGGCTCGTCTTGCCACCGTGGCTGGTCAGGATGCCCTCGGCGGCGACCATGCCCTTCAAGTCGTCGGGGTTGGTCTCCCAACGGACCAAGATAACCTTATGACCCTCGTTTGCGAGCGCGACGGCGTCATCGCTCGAGAACACGACCTCGCCCACGGCGGCGCCGGGGCTGGCGTTCAGACCGCTGGCCAGCGCCTCGTACTTCTTGGAAGCGTCAAACTGCGGGTGCAGGAGCTGGTCGAGTTGCGCGGGATCGATACGGCTCACGGCCTCTTCGCGGGTGATCAGGCCTTCCTCGACCATTTCGATGGCGATGCGCAGGGCGGCGGTGGCAGTGCGTTTACCCACGCGTGTCTGGAGCATCCAGAGCTTGCCCTGCTCGATGGTGAACTCGATATCGCACATATCGCGGTAATGGTCCTCGAGCGTCAGGAACACGCGCTCGAGCTCCTCACCTGCAGACTCGAGGCCCGGGGTGGCCTTGAGGTCGGCGATGGGCTCGGTGTTGCGGATACCGGCGACGACGTCCTCGCCCTGGGCGTTGACCAAAAAGTCACCGTAGAACTCCTTGGTGCCGTCGGCCGGATTACGCGTAAAGGCGACGCCCGTCGCAGAGGTCTCGCCCTTGTTGCCAAAGGCCATGGCCTGTACGTTGACGGCGGTGCCGAGGTCGTCGGAAATGCCATGC
>DBEWTR010000266.1:0-5066 GCA_048205775.1 Collinsella sp.
CTTATGCAGCCCAAGCATTCTGCTATTGTCGCGGGCCTGACGCTGGCGCTTTCGTTTGGCGCCGTTTCCGCGCCGGCACCCGCCGCTGCCGAGGAGCCCACGCCGGGCGTTGCCTCGGATGCCACCGATATCGATAAGGGCCTTTACACCCAACAGTCCTTCTCGGGCGTGCTGAGGTCGGTCCAGGGCGTTTCGTTTGTCAACGTGACTCCCGAGATGAAGTACTTTACCAAGTACGAGAGCCATGGTAACTACAACCAGGGATTTTCGTATGGTGACGGCTATAACGCACTGGGCTACTATCAGTTTGATCGCCGCTGGTCGCTCATTCCGTTTATGAAGCAGGTCTACAACTACAGCCCCGAAAAATACAGCATGCTCAAGGATGCGATTGATCGCGGCAGCGAGATTTCCAACACGAGCAATGCCATGTACGAGAACGGTCAGCTCACCGAGTTGGGCCATATCGCTCAGGATGCCTTCCAAGGTGCGTACAACACCGATTCTGTTGAGTTCTCAGCACTTCAAGATGCCTATGCGTACAACTCGTACTATGCGGTGACCGAGGCGTGGCTCAAGAGCGGCCTGGGCATTGATATTTCGGGCCGCGCCGATTGCGTCAAGGGCATGGTGTGGAGCATCACCAACATGTGCGGCACCGGTGGCTGCAGGGACTTTTTCCGCTGGGCGAATCTTTCCAACGATATGTCCGACCGCGAGTTTGTGACGGCGCTCTCCAATAGCGTGGTCAACAATGTCGTCACTAAGTTTTCGAGTCAGCCCCAGTATCATGAGGGCTGGAAGAATCGTTATAAAAATGAGCTGAAGGACTGCTTGGTTTTTATCGCCGAGGATGAGGCTGCCGCTGCGACGCCCGTGCAGCCCGAGCCCACACCGGCGCCCTCGCCGACACCTGATTCGAATGACGACTCGAGTGACGATGCCAACGATGACAGGATGGATGCGCCCTCGACCGATGCTGACGGTAATGGCTCTGCTGGTGGCACTACCAACGACGGCTCTACCTCGAACGGCTCCAATTCGAACGGCTCTGCTGCGGGCGATTCGTCTTCAAGCTCTGCCGGCAATACGGACAGCGACGCTTCTGGTTCGACCGACGCTGACACCTCTAACTCATCCACCGGCTCGAGTGATTCGTCCGTTGACACCGGCTCTAACAACGGCTCTGGCTCTGACGCAACCCCTGATTCCGATGCTTCCAAGGACGACTCGAATAAGGCGCCGGACGCTCCCGTTGCTTCGCCGGACAAGAAGCCTTCTTTCTCCGAGCAGCTTGGTTCTACGCTGGGTTCTTCGCTGATGGCTGGCGTCAATAACGGCTCGGCCCAGAACAAGGACAACTCTGATCAGGCTTCCACGGAAAAGACCGAAGCCGCAAAGGGCGACTCCAAGGACAAGGCTTCCGAGATGACCGAATTCGATAAGGGTTCTAGCTCTGAGGAGAAGAACGAGAAGTCCGCTCAGAAGAAGGACGAGGATAAGAAGTCTGAATCTGAGGAGAAGGACAAGAACAAGGACAAGACCGAGGACGGAAAGCAGCAGGGCGAGGACAGCAGTAAGGGCAACACCGACAACCAGAACCAAGAGCAAAATGACTCCAAGACGGTGACCACTACAACCACGACGACTACAACGACCAAGTCATCTGGCGGCAATATGCCCAAGACGGGCGACTTGATCGTGATGGCGAGCCTTGCCAGTGCGAGCTTGGCCACGCTGGGCGCTACGTCTATCGTAAGTGGTAAGCATAAGCTCGATCAGCAGAAGAAAGCTTCTGGAGAGGACGACTCTGAGGAGTAGGCTCTCAGTTGCCAGATAACTAAATAGTCGGGACGGGGTCCGGTGCGAATGCATCGGGCCCCGTTTTGTTGTGCAACGATTAGTTGTGCCCCCTCACACCTCTTGTTGCTACCGTTGCCCGATATGTTTGCGCGGCGACATCGGTACGCGCGAGGCGGTCATTACAATTGGCATCGTGTTGCGATTTAGGGGGAACGTTTTGGTGTCTGAACAGGCAAATAATGGTTGTGCTGACGGCTTTGGCGTGCGTTTGATCGGCTGTGCCGACGATGCGGTTTTGCCCATTGGCATGCACGACTATGCGGAGGCTCTTGGTTGCTGCACGCTGGTCGACAAGACCATGTTTATTGCCGATGTGTTGGACTGCGACGCGTCCGTTGTGGTGTGCTGTCGACCCGAGGGTTTTGGCAAGAGCATGAACTTGTCGATGCTCAGGGCTTTTCTGGAGCGTCCTGCGGTCGGCCGCGCTGGTCAGAGTTTGTTTGCCGATGCTCAGATTTGGGATGCGGACGGAGGGCGCTATCGGGATGAGTATGCTTGCTATCCGGTGATATCGCTGGACTTTTCTGGCGCTGCGAGGCGTGGCCCCGCTGCTGCCGGCGTCGTGCGCGATGCCCTTTCGGGCGAGTGCGCTCGCTTGTTGGCGCTCTTGGAGGCTCCGGATTTAGCTCGAGATAAGGTGCGTCACATCGAACGTGTCGCACGTGGTGTGGCGAGCGCGGACGGGGTTGACTCGGTGCTCGGTGTGCTCATAGAGCTGCTGGAGATTGCCTGCGATGAGCAGGTTGTATTGCTCGTTGATGGGTACGATGCGGCGTGGTCTCGCCGTGCGAGCGCGAGGGGCGCTTCCGACGCCGATCCGGCAGAACTACTTGACCGTGTGCTGTTTGACGCCATTGCCACTGCGCGCGATTCGTTGCGGCTGACGTGTCTGATGGGGGAGTGTCCCGGCCCTGCCGAAGCGGCACTTTCTTTGCACTGCTGCTCGTATTGTCTGACGACGCCGCTGTCGGCGTGGTGTGACCGATGTTTCGGTATTTCGGATGCCGAGGTCGAGGCTCTTTTGAATCATGCTGGGCGCGAGGAATACCTGGATGATGCGCGTGAATGGCTCGAGGGGTATCGGTTTGGCAGGGCCTATTGCTCGAGTCCAGAGCGTGTGATCGGTTTTCTGGGCCGAGGCTGCACGGCGCCTGTGCGTGCCGATCTGTATGGATATGCCGATAGCCTGAGTAGGGTAGTTGCCGGGTGGAATCTCGACCGCCTTTCGGTCTTGTTTGATTTGCTCGAGGCCCATGGATGCGTTGGGGTCCCGCTTTGTTTGGGCGCTGCGGGGCTAGAGGCCTCGCCTGATGATGGCTTGTGGACGGCGCTGTATCTATCAGGTTTCCTGACGACGGATATGACTGAGGAGCCAGAGCATGGCGATCGTCTCCGTGCTTTGCGATTGCCCAATAAAGAGCTTCGCCAGGCCTTGCGTCTAGTGATTGTTGAGTGGTTTGAGTGCGCTGCCGAAGACATTCGAGACGTCGATGCGTTTCGCGACGGGCTGTGCCGTGGGAACGAGGATACCGTAAGGCGGGCGCTAAGCCGCATCCTGGGGGATGCGGGAATCGGTGAGACCGACCCAGATAAGCCGCTACCATATCACCTACTCTTGCAAGGACTCTGCTTTGGATTGCCGGGCTATGCCAATCCTGCTTCGAGGCGAAAGTGTGGCGCGGATCGCTGGGACATCCAGGTTTTTCCCACGGGCGCCGTGTTCGACATAGCCGATACGATCGGTATGCTCGATGAACGTCCGCTGATAACGATCAACATGATGTATGACCCCGGTGTGGATGCGCTGGGCCTGGAATTGCTGGCCGTGCAGGCGCTGCTCGACATAGAGCGCGACGGCATCGACGAAATCCGTGTGCCACGCCCCGCCATTGGACGCATGCGCTGGGGCTTTGGCTTTGACGGGCAGCGTGTGTCCGTGGTGTGCCAGCGGTTATAGGGGATGACGAAAGCCCTTTACTACTCCGCGTCCTTCATGGGCGGCATGGGCTTCCAGTTGGGGTCCTTGATGATCTTGCGGGCGTCCTTCATGCCGCGGCGCAGCGCCGGAATTCCGGTCTTAAAGCACTTGTCAACGGCGGCCAGGCGAATAAATTCCTTGCAGAAGGTCGCGGCGTTGCCCAGACGGAACAGCACGGGGTGATAGTCGCCGTAGATCTGCATGTAGCGGGCCAGATAACCGCGGTTGCGCATGATGTAGTAACGGTTGGTGTCGCTCGTAGAGTTGAGCTGGCGCTTGCCGGCGATATCCCAGTTAGAGACAGCGCGGGCGCGCTTGAGAACCACGTCGGCAACAACGGCGGCGGGGAAGTGCTGGCTGGCCACGTAGCCATAGCAGGCATCGTCGCCGTAGATAAAGAAGCGCGCGTCGGGCAGGCCAATCTTGTCGACCACGCGGCGCGAGAACATGCCGCCCTCAAAGCACAGCTGGTTCATGGTGCGGTAGCCCTCGGGACCCAGATCCCACTTGGCGACAGGGTTTGGAATGCCGAGCGAAAGGATCAGTTGGTACTGCCAAAAGAACGCGCCGCCGTCGAAGTCCAGGCGCGAACCCTGGATGACATCGTAGCGGTCGGTCCACTTGGCCAAGCGCTCGATGCCTTCGGGGATGACGAGCACGTCGTCGTCCATCACCCAGAACCACTGGGCGCCCAGGTCGTAGGCGCATTTAGTGCCGGCGGAGAAGCCGCCCGCACCGCCGCCGTTTTCGAGCTGCGGTGCGTAGATGACGCGGTCGGTGCCGCCCTGCGCGTCGGGCTGCTCGGTGTCGATGCCCCACAGGTTGGCCAAGCGCTCGTTGAATGCGGTGCACATGGCCTCGGTCTCGCGCGAATTCTCGTTATCGACAATCACGATGCGCCAGGGCGTTGCCGTGAGCTCGGTCATGGAGTCGAACAAGTTGGCCAGGAGTTCCTGGCGCTTGTACGTAACGACGACGATGGCGAGCTTATCGATGGGGGCGGGGAGGGTTGAAGTCATGAACGAGAATATCCTTTCGCGTGGGCAGTAAATCGGCCCTGCGGAATAAACAACGTGTCCCATGGGACACGACTATTGTAAGCGTAGCTGGGCGCCCGCGGGTAATGTTCCGCTAATCACCAAGAACGTTTGCTACAAGCCTGGTTGACGTGTGTGCGTTGCGAGATTGCCAGCGCGCATTGTGGTATTACATAGGTGCCGATTCT
>DBEWTR010000272.1:0-6889 GCA_048205775.1 Collinsella sp.
CAAAACTCAACACCATTGTGCTTTGAGACGTTAAAGCGCCTACTACAATGGTTGTCGATAGTACGATTCGATTCAACGACAGGATGGATGGTCCAAGCGTGAGTCTCGGCAGCAAACTATCCAACGCAAAGGTCTCCTTTGCGATCTTTAAGCGCGACATCAAGCGATTGCTCGTGAACCCCGTCGCCCTGGTGGTTACTTTGGGCGTGTGCGTCATTCCCTCGCTGTATGCCTGGTACAACATCGTGGCTAACTGGGATCCGTACGGAAACACCCAGGGTATCAAGATTGCCATCGCCAACAACGATCGGGGCACCCAAAACGACTTGGTGGGCGAGCTCAACGCGGGCGACCAGGTCGTCGATCAGCTCAAGGAGAACGATCAGCTGGGCTGGACCTTCGTCGATTCGGCGGCCGACGCCAAGGAGGGCGTCGAGAGCGGTGAGTACTATGCGGCCATCGTAATCCCTAAGAACTTCTCGGATAACCTGGTCTCGATGCTCGACGGCAACTACCATCAGCCCAAGCTTACGTACTACGTCAATGAGAAGAAGAGTGCTATTGCGCCCAAGGTTACCGACACCGGTGCAAGCACCATCGAGGAGCAGATCAACTCGGAATTTGTCTCCACAGTGGGCGAGACCGTTGCCAGCATCGCCAAGGATGCCGGGGTCGATTTAAAGGACAAAGCAACCCAGACTCAGAATTCGTTGGCTGGTTCGGTATCAGAGGCATCCGGTACCTTGGGTGAGGTGCGCGATTCGATTGGCGACATGAATGCCGCCATCGATAAGACGAGTGGCGCTATCGCCTCGGCTGATGCCGCGTTGGCGGGCCTGCAGGGTCAGACGCCCTCTCTAACGCAGGCAATCGCTCAGGGCAATGACCTGCTGGGCGAGGCGCGCGCTACGGCGGGCAACTCTGTCGCCTCGCTCTCCAAGGCACTCTCGGAAGGCAGCCTTGCGCTCACCAAGACGTCAGCCTCCGCGAACGCTGCGATTGGCAAGCTGACGGGCGCGGTCACATCTACGACCACCCGCATCGACAACTCGCTTGAGTCTCTCCAAGCGACGATCGACCACAATAAGGCCGTTATCGGGCACTTGGAAATTCTCGTTAATGACACGTCGACAGGTTCCAAGGAAATTGACGCGCGCATTGTATCGACCATCGATTTGCTCCGCGAGCAGAATGAAAAGCTTCAGAGCATCAAGGACGGTCTGTCTGCGCAGTCGAGCGCCATGGCGAATGACGCCGCGGCTGTCTCGGGCGCCAGCGACGCTATCAATAACGCAATCCAGACCGGTGCGACCAACCTTGGCCAGGCCCAGACGGACCTGGGTCAAAACGCGCTGCCGAAGGCTTCCAGCGCGCTCGACTCTTTCTCGGTTGTATCGGGCGACCTAACCGGTATCGTGTCGGGCCTCACGCCTACAATCGCCAATGCGCGCGGTACGCTATCGCAGCTCGATGCCACGCTCAAGCAGGCCAAGACCACGCTGTCCCAGACCGATGCCTCACTTGCCAAGGTTCAGAACAAACTTGCGACCGCTGCCAACGACATCGCGGCGCTGCAGACCTCCGAGTCCATGGGCGAGCTGTCTGATCTGATGGGCGTCGATGTCAATGACGTGGCAGATTTCATGGCATCTCCGGTTGAGTTGACGTCCAAGTCGATCTATCCGGTCAAGAGCTTTGGCTCGGGCATCGCTCCCTTCTACACCAATCTGGCGCTTTGGGTGGGCGGTTACGTACTCATCGCCATCTACAAGCTCGAGGTCGATCGCGAGGGCATTGGCAGCTTTACGGCGCGCCAGGGCTACTTCGGCCGTTGGATGCTCCTGGTGATCCTGGGCGCGCTCCAGGCCACCATCGTTACGGTAGGCGATCTGGTGATTGGCGTGCAGTGCATCAACCCGCTGCTGTTCGTGCTGGGCGGCATCGCCATCTCGTTCACCTACGTCAATATCATCTATGCGCTGTCCACTACGTTTAAGCACATCGGCAAGGCAATCGGCGTCATTCTCGTCATCGTGCAGATTCCGGGTTCGTCGGGCATGTATCCCATCGAGATGATGCCCGGCTTCTTCCAGTGGCTGCACCCGCTGCTGCCCTTTACCTACGGCATCAATCTGCTGCGCGAGACGGTCGGCGGCATGTACTCGTTTAACTACCTGTTTAACCTGTGCATTCTGGGCGTGTTCTTGATCGTGGCGCTCTTTATCGGTCTGCAGCTGCGTCCGCTGCTGCTCAACCTTAACCTGCTCTTTGATAAACAGCTTTCCACGACCGGTATGATGATTTGCGAGTCCAACGACCTGCCGCGCCAGCGCTACTCGCTGCGCACGGCCATGCGTGTCATGCTCGATTCCGATTCGTACCGTCGCGAACTGCTCGATCATGCGGTCGCCTTTGAACATCGCTACCCGTACTACATCAAGGGCGGTTTTGCCGCCGTGGTGGGCGTTCAGGTCCTGCTTTTTGTCCTGTCGACGGTTCTCGATATCGACAATAACGGCAAGATCATCCTGCTTGTCATTTGGATCATCTCGGTTATTGCCATCTGCGGCTGGCTTATCAATATCGAGTACATCCGCTCGAGCCTCAACACCCAGATGCGCATCTCGGCGCTTTCGGATGAGGACCTGCGCCGCGAGATGCGCGAGCACACGGCCGCCATTCCGGCCGCTCGTCGCATGTTCGGCTTGAATGCGAGCGAGCGGGGGTCTGAACCCAAGACTCAGGCTGTCAACCAATGTGGTCATCGCGATGCGCCCCATGTGCCCGAGAACGGGGATGACACGTTTGTGATGAATGAAAAGAACGCCCCGCTCGGCAAGCACTCCAAAGGAGGTGAGGCATAAATGAAGAACATCCTGCATCTGTTTAAGCGCGATGTCCAAAACGTGTCTCGCTCCGTAATCGGCTTGGTTGTCGTGATGGGCCTCATTATCGTACCGTGCCTGTACGCGTGGTTTAACATCGCCGGCAGCTGGGATCCGTACGGCAACACCGGCAATCTTAAGATCGCCGTGGTCAACACCGATGAGGGTTACGAGAGCGATCTGATCCCCGTCGAGGTCAACGTGGGCGAAAACGTGACCGCCACCCTGCGCGGCAACGAGAACTTCGACTGGGTTGTGCTCAACGATCGAGAAAAGGCCATCGAGGGCGTCAAATCGGGCGCATACTATGCGGCTGTCGTTATCCCTAAGACGTTTAGTGCCGATATGATGACGCTCTTTTCGACCGACGTTAAGCATGCCGATATCGAGTTTTACGAGAATCAGAAGGCCAACGCCATCGCGCAGATCGTGACCGAGAAGGGTTCGAGCGCCGTTCAGAACCAGGTTAACGAATCTTTTACCGAGACCATTACGAGCATCGGTCTTAAGACGGTGTCCAGCCTGCTCGATTACATGAGCACCGACCAGGTCAGCAACTTTATCGCCAATCTGTCCTCGACGCTCGGCGATTCGATTGGGGACCTGCAAGACGTTCAGGCTAATGCTTCGTCGCTGGCGGGCATTTTGAGCTCTACGTCCGATTCGTTGACGTCGGCGAGCGGTATGCTCCAGCAGACGGGTACGGTCGATGAGTCGACCAAGCAGTTGATGGAGCATGCCAAGAGCGGCATGAGCGATTCCAAAGAAGCGCTGAAGGCCGCCAACGACGCCATCAACGCCGCGATTGACGGAAGCGCGGGCTCGTTCGACAACGTGTCCGCCGAGCTTGCGAAGGCATTCGATGCCGCGAATCAGCATGTCGACCTTACGGTGTCTCAGCTCAACGATGCCGCGGCGGCGCTCAATACGCGCGCCAAGGATATCGATGAGATGGCCGATCAGCTCCGCAGCCTTGCCGACCAGGTGAGCGATGAGAATTTGAAGGGCGGCCTCAAGTCCGCCGCGACGTCGCTGGACAGAATCGCCGTTGAGTACCGCAACAATGCCGAGGATCTGGCGGCCACCGCGAAGTCTCTCTCCGATAGCATGGCCGAGGTCAACAGCACGCGTGCCGAGGTCGATCAGGCCATCGCCGATGCCAAGGCGGGCATTTCGGGCGCTAAGTCCGACTACGATTCCACGTTCTCGGTTAAGGCCAAGGAGCTCAAGAAGACGGTTTCGGGCATCCTGGACTCGCTCGATGGCATCTCGGGCGATCTGGATAGCGTCGTAGACGGCCTGACCGACGCATCCGGTTCGCTGGCAAAGGGCCTCTCCAAGGCTGCAAAGCTGGTCAACAAGGCTTCCGATCAGCTGGGTGAAGCGTCCGATAAGATCAATGCCTTTAAGGACGAGCTCGACGGTGCCCTTATGTCGGACGATCTGGCCACGATCAAGACGATGATTGGCAATGATCCCGAGGGTTTGGCCGTGTCGCTTTCCGGTCCCGTCGCGCTCGATCGCAAGCCGGTCTATCCGATCCGCAACTACGGCTCGGCCATGGCGCCGTTCTACACGATTCTGTCGCTCTGGGTCGGCTCGATCGTGCTGGCGGCCATGATGAAGGTGTCGGTTGACGACGAACTCATCAATGAGTTAATCCCCGTGCGCTTGCACGAGATCTACCTGGGCCGCTACCTGTTCTTTGGCGGTCTGGCCCTGCTGCAGGCAACGCTCGTGTGCGCGGGCGACATCCTGTTCTTTGGCATCCAGTGCGACGACCCGCTGCAGTTTGTGCTGGCGGGCTGGGTCGCGAGTCTCGTGTTCTCCAATATCGTCTACACGCTCACCGTGTCGTTTGGCGATATCGGCAAGGCGCTCGCCGTCGTGTTGCTGGTCATGCAGGTCGGCGGTTCGGGCGGTACGTTCCCCATCGAGATGACGGGCCCTGTGTTCCAGGCGATCTATCCGTTCCTGCCGTTCACCCACGGCATCAACGCCATGCATGCCGCCATGGCCGGTGCCTACCATATGGAGTACTGGATTGAGCTGGGCATTCTGGCGAGCTATCTGATTCCGTCGCTGGCACTGGGCGTCGTCTTCCGCCGCCCGGTCATCAAAGCCAACGACTGGATCATCGAAAAGCTGGAGTCAACCAAATTGATTTAATACAGCAACGTAAACGCCGTCGGAACATCGAGGTCTTCCAACCCGATGCTTTAGCGTAGTGAATTGCACGAGCTGCTTGGTTGTTGCTACAGTAACGGGGCGTACCGGGGGTCCGGTGCGCCCTGTTTTTATTTGACCATGAGGCGGCACGCAGCCATACGCGTGCGGACACCACGCCCAGATTGAGTGCGAGGATGTTCCATGGCCCAATACGCTGCCAACGAAATCGAAAACATGCCTGATAGCCCTGTGGCCCGTGAGGATTTGGGCGCGGGCGGTATTCCCCGGGGTGCCGGCGCACGCTCGCCGCTGTTCTGGAAAGTTCTGCTATTTTCGGTGGCGGTCATCTGGGGCTACTCCTTTACCACTATGAAGGGCGCACTCGGCACCATTCCGGTGTTCGCGCTGGTCTACGTTCGCTTTCTTCCGGCATCACTGGTTATGTTTGCCATTTTCCATAAGCGCATCATCGCTCATTTCAATGCCCGCAACCTGATCGTCGGGCTGGGCATGGGTGCGCTCATGTGGGGAGCATACGGACTGCAGACGATCGGCCTGGCGCAGACCACGGCAGGCAAAAGCGCGTTTTTGACGGGCACGTACTGCATCTTGGTTCCGTTTGCGAGCTACGTCCTAAGCGGCGAAAAGCTTACCCGTTACAACTTGGGCGCCGCGTTGCTGTGCCTGGCGGGCATTGGCTTGGTGGCGCTCGATAGCGTCGAGTTCAATGCCGGCGATGCCATTACGCTGGGCGGCGCGGTCTTCTTTGCCATCCAGATGGCGGTGACCGCCAAGTACGGTCGCAAGATGGACATCAACGTCATCACGTTTTGGATGTTTGTGGGCAATGGCGTCTTGAGCCTGATTTCGTCGCTGTTGTTCGAGACCCAAGCGCCCTCGTCTGTATGGACGCCGGATTTTATCGGTGTAATGGTCTTTCTTTCGGTGGGTTGTACGTGTGTGGCCTTGCTCGTCCAAAACGTCGGCTTGGCGCACGTCCCGGCCTCGACGGGCTCACTGCTTCTTTCGATGGAGTCCCCCTCGGGCGTGCTGTTCTCGGTGCTGCTGATGGGGGAGGCGCTCACCTCGCGCCTGCTTGCCGGCTTTGCGCTCATCTTCTTGTCGATTATTTTGAGTGAGACGCATTTCGATTTCTTGCGCCGAAAATCTCGCCCGCAATTGTAAACAACTTGTTGCGCCGCCCTCCCAGGGCGGCATTTTTTATGTCATGCCTTTACAGTTGTGCCTTGCACTTTACGCTATCAAAGTGCGTGCTGCAAAAACGTTACTGGAGGGCATCTATGGCACCAGCTCTGTCCGATTTTCAACCGCAACCAGCGCCTCAGGCTACCACAGCGGCGCAGACCGCTATCGGTGACGGTCTTGTCGCAGAAGCTCAGGCTTTTGCAGACGAGCTCGCTGCGTGGCGACACGATCTACACCAGATGCCTGAGCTCGGTAACAATCTTCCGCAGACGTCTGCCTATATCCGGGCACGTCTGGACGAGATGGACATCCCCCATACCACGCTAGTCGACGGTTCCTGCGTCGTTGGCCTGATCGGTGCCGGTGCGGCCGCGGTCGCTCAGGGCAATGGCACGTGCAAGGACGAGCAGGCCGGCACGGTCGTTATGCTGCGTGGCGACATGGATGCCCTGCCCGTTGTCGAGGAATCTGGCGAGCCCTTTGCATCCACCAATGGCTTCATGCATGCTTGCGGTCACGATATGCACGCGACGGCGCTGCTTGGTGCGGCGCGCCTGCTCAAAGCTCGCGAGGCCGAGCTCGTCGACGCCAATGCCACCGTCAAACTGCTGTTCCAGCCGGGCGAGGAG
>DBEWTR010000283.1:0-6499 GCA_048205775.1 Collinsella sp.
TTAAATGAGTGCCCAAGGGGTGGGTACTCATTTAAGCCTGTCCCCAATGAGTGTAAGTCTGTCCCCAATGAGTGGGTGGAAGGTTGCGGGTTCTTTACGGGAATGTAGTGTGGGCTGCGGAAACGTGGTTCTTTCCGTACAATAGTTCAACTCGTGTAAACGCAGGGAAGGGACATTCATGGCAGACATGATCGAGATCAAGCATCTCAACAAGTACTTTGGCGACCTGCATGTGCTCAAAGATATCAATCTCACCGTCAAGCGCGGCGAGAAGCTCGTAATGATCGGGCCTTCCGGCTCGGGTAAGTCGACGCTCATCCGTTGCGTCGATTATCTGGAGGAGCCCACGTCGGGCGAGGTCGTCATCGACGGTACGCCGCTCACCAAAAAGAATCACCTGGAGATGGCTCGCAAGTATAGCTCCATGGTGTTTCAGCAGTTCAACCTGTATCCCAACATGACGGTGCTCGGCAACCTGACGCTCGCGCCCATCAAGCTGCAAAAGAAGAGCAAGGAGGAGGCGACCGAGATTGCCATCGCCGCGCTCAAGCGCGTCGGCATGGCGCATAAGGCCGGCGAGTATCCGCAGAATCTCTCGGGTGGTCAGCAGCAGCGCATCGCCATCGCCCGTGCCCTGTGCACCAAGCAGCCCATCATCCTGTTTGACGAGCCGACCTCGGCGCTCGACCCCGAGATGGTCCAGGAGGTTCTGGACGTTATGATTGAGCTCGCGCAGGAGGACATCACCATGATCTGCGTGACGCACGAGATGGGCTTTGCGCGCCAGGTGGCCGACCGCGTCATCTTTATGGAGGACGGCCGCATTCTGGAGGAGGGCACGCCCGAGCACTTCTTCGATAACCCCGAGAACCCGCGCTGCCGCGAGTTCCTGTCCAAGATTCTGCACTAGGCGCGGTGATGGACATGACGGATATGACGAGGGCGACCGTGACGCGCCGCCGCTTTTTGCAGCTGGCTGGCGCCGGCGTGCTTGCGCTGACGGGGACCGCGCTTACCGGTTGCGGCAACTCCACCAGCGGCGAGGGCTCCGACAAGGGCTCCAAGCTTGCGGCCATCAAGTCGCGTGGTCATCTGAATGCCGGCGTTAAGAAGGACGTTCCCGGCTATGGCTATTACGACACCGCCAAGGGCCGCTTTGAGGGCATGGAAGTCGATTTGTGCTACCAGATAGCCGCTGCCGTCTTTGGTGTGAGCTACAAGGAGGCCCGCGCCCAGGAGCTTGTCGAGTTTACCGACGTAACGCCCAAGACGCGCGGCCCGCTGATCGATAACGGCCAACTTGACGTGGTCGCGGCGACCTACACCATCACCGATGAGCGCAAGAAGAGCTGGGATTTCTCGACGCCGTACCGCACCGACTACGTGGGACTCATGGTCAAGAAGCGTTCGGGCTTTACCTCGATTGAGGACCTGGACGGCAAGGTCATCGGCGTGAGCCAGGGCGCCACCACGCAGGGCCTGATCGAGCAGATGATCAAGGACAACGGCTTTAGCTGCAAGCCCGAGTTTAGGGCCTTTAGCGGCTACCCCATCATTAAGAGTTCGCTCGACGCCGGCAATATCGACGTCTTTGCCATGGACCGCTCCACGCTGGCCGGTTACATGAACGAGACCGTTGAGCTGCTGCAGCCCGAGGTCAAGTTTGGCGAGCAGGGCTACGGCGTGGCGACCAAGAAGGGCTGCGACCTTTCGGCCGTGGTCGATCAGGTGATTTGCGATCGCCTGGCCGACGGCTGGCTCGACCAAGAGGTCAAGACCTGGGGTCTTGTATAGGCGCATCGTCCAAGGAAGGAATCAAATGCTCGAAGGATTATTTGACGCCGACCGATGGTCGACGACATTTCTAAACATGGGGCCCTTCTGGGAGGGCTTTGGCGTGACGCTGCAGGTGGTCGTTGCCGGCCTGCTGTTGTCGCTGGTGCTGGGCACGCTGCTGGGCGTATTCTCTACCACTCGCTCGCGCGTGCTGCGCGCCATAAGCCGGGTGTACGTGGAGTTTTATCAGAACACCCCGTTGCCCGTACAGGTTCTCTTTATGTACATGGCCGGTCCGCAGTTTTTGCAGGCCATAACCGGTGCCGACCAGCCGGTGCGCATCGCGCCATTCGTGCTGGGCTTCTTGGGTGTGGGCCTGTATCACGCGGCCTACATTTCGGAGGTCATCCGCACTGGTATCGAGGCGGTTCCGCGCGGTCAGATGGAGGCGGCCCAGAGCCAGGGCTTCACCCGTGCCCAGGCGTACTGGTACATCGTGCTGCCCCAGACGTTTAAGATCATTCTGCCGCCGCTGTGTAACCAGGCGCTCAACCTGGTCAAGAACACGTCGGTGCTGGCGCTTGTGGCCGGCGGCGACCTTATGTACCGTTCCGACAACTTTGTGAGTCTGTACGGTTACCTGCAGGGATACATCGTCTGCTGCCTTATGTACTTCATCATCTGCTTTCCGCTCGCCATGCTGGTGCAGTGGCTCGAGCGCCGCTCCAAGGAGCGTCCGCGCGGCGTGAGCCTGGCCGAGCTGGGGCTCGACAACGTAGAGGAGGCCTAGCGCATGGAAATCTTCAACGCGACCAACCTGCTCTACATTTGGGGCGGCTTTGTTAAGACGATCGAGATCTCGGCGCTGTCGATCTTTTTCTCGATCATCTTTGGCACGGTGCTGGCGCTCGTTAAGAGCTATGCGCCCCGCCCATTCCGTATTTTGGTGAGCGCCTATATCGAGCTGTTCCGTTGCACGCCGAACCTGCTGTGGATCCTGTTTATCTACTTTACGGTGCAGGGCTTGGACATTGTGATTTCGACCATCGCCTTTACGCTGTTTACCAGCGCTGTTATGGCCGAGATTGTGCGCGGCGGTCTCAACTCGATTCCGCGTGGCCAGTTTGAGGCGGCGCAGAGCCAGGGTTTCGGCTTCTTTGCCACCATGCGCTACATTATTCTGCCGCAGACGTTTAAGACGATCATTCCGGCGCTGTTTAGCCAGTGCACGACCGTCATTAAGGACAGCTCGTATCTTTCGGGCATTAACGTGGCTGAGCTCATGTACACGGCAAACGTCGTGATGGCTCACGCAATCGATCTGTCACAGGTGCTTATGCTCTACGGCTTGGTGTTTGCGATGTACTTTGTGCTCAACTTTGGTATCTCGCTGCTGGTGAGGGCATACCAACGCCGCATCGTAGCTGCATAGTCCTGCTTCCCCAAGCACGGCACCTTGCCCCTCAATCGTCGCTTGCGTACAGTTAGTACGCGGCGCTCCTCTTTCGGGGCAATCTGCCGCACTTGGGAAACCGGGACGGTCGTAAGTGACAAAATGGGAATCAGGAATCGCCTATTTCTCATCTGTTAGAAAGGAATCGCGATGAGCGATCTGGAGAACAAGAAGAATCCTGTGGTCATTACCATCGCGCGCGACTTTGGCGCCGAGGGCCACGAGATTGGTCGCATGCTTGCCGACGAGTTGGGGATTCCGCTGTACGATAACGAGCTGCTGGTGCGTGCGTCGCTGCGCGCGGGCGAGTCGCTCGATAAGATGGCCGCCTACGACGAGCGCCTGGCCGTGGAGAACATGGCGTTTCTGCCCGACCGTTACGATGCACGCTCGTACTCGGACAAGTTGTTCCAAAAGATGAGCCAGGTGATTTTGGATCTGGGCGAGACCGAGAGCTGCATTATCGAAGGCCGCCTGTCCGATTACCTGTTGCGTAACAACCCCAACCACATTGCCGTGTTGGTGACCGCACCCTTTGAGGACCGCGTCGAGATCGTGCGCAAGAAGCGCGGCCTTAACAAAAAGAAGGGCGCCAAGCTGGTCAAGCAGCAGCAGAAGGCGCGCGAGGCGTTCTATAAGCGCTACAGCGCCGGAAAGTGGAAGATGACGAGTGGTAAGGATATCGTAGTCAACCGCGCCAAGCTGGGCCGCGAAGGCTGCAAAGACGTTATCGCCGCAGCTTACCGCTACAAGGTGGCGCAGCTCGAAGGCTAACCGATCAAAACCACCACAAAGGGGACAGGCACCTTTGTGGTGGTCGAGTGGCCGGTATAGAAAAAGTCCCCGCCGGGCGTGTGCTCGACGGGGACTTTGCCGTTTGGTGGCTAGTGCTGTAGGTGATTACTCGCCCAACAGGCTCTTGGTGATGGAAGCGGCGGCCTTCTTGCCGGCGCCCATCGCCAGAATGACCGTAGCGGCACCGGTGACGATGTCGCCGCCAGCCCAGATGCGGGGATCGGTGGTCTGGCCGGTCTCCTCGTCGGCGACGATGTAGCCCCACTTGTTGAGCTCCATCTTGCCGCCGATCTTCTTTGCGAAGGGGTTGGCGTTGGTGCCGATAGCCGAAATAGCGACGTCGCAGGGGATCTCCTCGATGGCGCCCTCGATGGGCACCGGGCGACGACGGCCGGACTCGTCGGGCTCGCCGAGTTCCATCTTCTGGACCTTGACGGCGCACACGGAGCCGTCCTCGCCAGCGACAAACTCGAGCGGGGAGACGAGCGGCAGAACCTCGACGCCTTCGGCCTTAGCATGGTGCAGCTCGGCGCGACGGCAGGGCATCTCGTCCTCGGTACGACGGTAGGCGATGATGGCATGCTCGGCGCCCAGGCGCTTGGCAGTACGGACGGCGTCCATAGCCACGTTGCCGCCGCCAAAGACGACGACGTTCTTGCCGTGCTTGGTGGGGGTGTCGTACTCGGGGAACTTGTTGGCCTTCATCAGGTTCACGCGGGTGAGGTACTCGTTCGCGAAGAAGACGTTGGGCAGGTTCTCGCCGGGGACGTTGAGGAACTTGGGCAGGCCAGCGCCGGTCGCCACGTAGATGGCGTCGAAGCCCTGCTCGAACAGCTCCTCGGCCGTGGCCATGTTGCCCACGACGGAGTTGTACTCAAACTTGACGCCCATGTCCTCCAGGCCGTCAATCTCGCGCTTGACGACCGCCTTGGGCAGACGGAACTCGGGGATGCCGTAGACCAGCACGCCGCCGCCGGTGAAGAAGGCCTCGAAGACGGTAACGTCAAAGCCGTTACGGGCGAGCTCGCCGGCGCAGGTGATGCCGGACGGGCCGGAGCCGACGACGGCGACCTTCTTGCCGTTCTTGGGGGCCATCTTGGGCGTGGAGGCGAGCTCGGGGCGATCACCCAGGAAGCGCTCGAGCTGGCCGATGGCCACGGGCTCGGACTTCTTACCACGGATGCACTTGCCCTCGCACTGGTTCTCCTGCGGGCAGACGCGGCCGCAGATAGCGGGAAGCATGGAGTCCTCGCGGATGGTATCGAGGGCGCCGCCGAAGTCCTTCGCGCGGATCTGCTCGATAAAGCGGGGGATGTTGATGTTGACGGGGCAGCCCTCAACACAGAACGGCTTCTTGCAGTTGAGGCAGCGCTCGGCCTCGGCCAGCGCCATCTCCTCGGTGAAGCCCTTGTCGACGGGGCGGAAGTCGCAGGCGCGCTCGGCAGCCGGCTCCTCGTTATCGGGGGTGCGGGGCGACTTCATATCGGCAACGAAACGACCGTTAACTAGTGGCATGCGCAGCTCTTTTCCTCATAGGCCTTGAGGGACTCGCCCTCTTCGGAACGGTAAGCGGCCTGGCGGGCACGAAGGTCATCCCAGTCGACCAGGGTGGCATCGAAGTCGGGGCCGTCGACGCAAGCGAACTTGGTCACGCCGCCCACCTCGACGCGGCAGCAGCCGCACATACCGGTGCCGTCAACCATGATGGGGTTGAGGGACGCGGTGATGGGGGTGTCGTATTTCTGGGCGGTGAGGGTCGAGAACTTCATCATCGGAACGGGGCCGACGCAGAAGACCTGGCTCACGGCCTTGTCCTGCAGCAGGCGCTCCAGCGGAGCGGTGACAACGCCCTGCTCGCCGTAGGAACCGTCGTCAGTGGTGATGTGGATGTGGTCCTCGTCGAGGAGCTCGCGGAACTGGTCCTCCATGAGCAGGAGGTCCTTGGTGCGGGCGCCCATGATGGCGTGCACCTCGTGGCCGGTCTCGACCAGGTGCTTGGCGACCGGGAAGGCAATTGCCAGGCCGACGCCGCCGCCAATGACGGCGCAGGGGCCCTCAGCCATCTCGGTGGGAACACCCAGCGGGCCCACGACGTCGCGCAGCGACTCGCCGGCCTCGTAGGTGGAAAGCATCTCGGTGGTCTTGCCGATCACCATGAAGATGAACTCGACCCAGCCCTCGTCACCGTTCCAGCCGGCCAGGGTAAACGGGACGCGCTCGCCCGTCTCGTTGGCGCGAACCATGAGGAACTGTCCAGCGTGCGCATGCTTGGCGATTGCAGGCGCCTCAATGCGGAACTTGAACACCTTCTCCGAGAACTGCGTCTTCTCCAGGATCTTATACATAGAACCCCTCTCTTGTTAGGGCCGCCGAACCGTGCCTCCACGGAAATGGACGGTAGCCCGAATAAAACCGTACGCGCACAGGCGTTGTGCAGACATACGGTGCAAATTATACCCTCATGGACATGTCGCT
>DBEWTR010000309.1:0-13988 GCA_048205775.1 Collinsella sp.
GACGAGGACTCCTGCGTCGCCTGTGGCGCTTGCCAGGACGCTTGCCCCGCTGGCGCGATCACCGAGATCGTCGAGGAGTAACAACTCCCCCACCTGCACACTCAAAAGTACACCGTGCACAAAAAAGGAGGCCTCCGCATCGCCGCGGAGGCCTCCTTTTTGTTTGTGCGGATAACTAAATTTGGCACCGCTGCAGATTGCCGCTTAGGGGCGTTTGCAGCGTCGGCTAAGAGAGATCGTCCTCGTAAGGCATCAGGTCTGCCAAGTAGCCTTTCTCCTTGAGCATAGCCTCGATCTCGTCGAGGGTTTGCTCGTCCTCTGCCGCAATGCGATGGAAGTGATAGCCGCTCGTCACCGTTAGTAGTGGAAAGCTCTTGCCGCTCTCGATATCGTGCAGGTAGCGCTCAACATCGCGACGGTTGCGAATGTCCAGATCGGCTGTGATCTTGCCATACACGCGGTGGTTGACGATTACATTGAGCACGGCACCGCCCACGTCGACGATACTCGTGAGCTCATCACCTGCCTGCTCCACGCTGTGGCGAACCTTGACCAAGCGCGTGGGCACGGCGGGGCTGCTGGGGGCCTCCTGCAGCACATAACCACGGTTGGTCGCCACGATATCGTGCCCATCGGCGCGCAGCAGGGCGATGTCCTGCACGACAATCTGGCGGCTCACACCCACCTCGCGAGCAAGCGCGCTGCCCGAAACGGGCTCCGTGGCCCCCTCGAGCACGCCCATGATGGCACGGCGACGCTCGCGGGCGTCCATTATTTACCGTCCAGCAGACGCAGGTGCTTGAGCGAGAGGTCGAGAATCGGCGCAGAGTGCGTCAATGCCCCCGAGCTAATAAAGTCAACGCCCAGGTCGGCGAGCGCGCGGATATTGCTGACATCCACATTACCCGAGCACTCGGTCTTGGCGCGGCCGGCGATAAGCTCAATCGCGGCAGCCATGTCGTCGTGGGTCATGTTGTCGAACATGATGATATCGGCACCGGCCTCCACGGCCTCGCGTACCATGTCCAAGTTCTCGCACTCAATCTCGACCGTCGTGGTAAACGATGCGTGGGCACGTGCCATCTCGATCGCACGCGTCACACCACCGGCGGCGTCGATATGGTTGTCCTTAAGCATGACGGCTGTCGACAGGTTGTAGCGGTGGTTGCTGCCGCCACCGATCTCGACCGCGGCCTTCTCGAAGACGCGCATGCCCGGCGTGGTCTTGCGTGTGTCAACAAGCACGGTCTTGGTACCCTCGAGCGTCGCTGCCATGTTGTGCGTGTAGGTAGCGATACCGCTCATACGCTGTAGATAGTTGAGCGCCACGCGCTCGCCCGAAAGCAGCACGCGCGCGTCGCCGCGCACCTGGCCCACGTGGTCGCCGGCGTGCACCTCGTCACCGTCGGCAACATCAAACAGCACCGAGCTCTGCGAATCCAGCAGCTCAAAGGTGCGAGCGAACACGTCCAGGCCCGCGATGATGCCGTCGGCCTTGGCGATGAGCTCCACCGTGGCGGGACGCGCCGTGGGGCACACGCTCGCCGTGCTCACGTCCTCAAACGTAATGTCCTCGCGCAGGGCCTGCAGAATCAGATCATCGACGACGAGTTTCATGGTAATGGGATTCATGGTCTACTCCTCCACGGCCTGCGTGCCGGCGGCACGGGCCAGATCATCGATTGCAAGGGTATCGGAACTCAAGGCGCGATGGCGTCCATCGAGCGCGGGCTCGCCTGCCTGTTCCACGGCCAGCGACTCGCCGGTGCGCATACGCCAAGCAGCGCGGCGACCCCAGACTAGGGACTCGAGCAGGCTGTTGGAAGCCAGGCGATTCTTGCCGTGAACGCCATTGCAGGCCGTCTCGCCAGCGGCGTAGAGCTCGGGCATCGAGGTGCGGCCGTCCTTGTCGACCCACACGCCGCCCATAAAGTAGTGCTGCGTGGGCGTGACGGGGATGGGCTCATCCAGGATGTCGCGACCGTCCTCAAGGCAGCGCGCGCGGATGTTGGCGAAGTGCCCGGTCACCACGTCGCGCTCGACGGGGGCAAAGCTCAGCCACTCGTGCTCGGCGCCGTCCTGCTTCATCTGCTCGCGAATAGCAGCGGCGACCACGTCGCGCGGCTGCAACTCGTCGGTAAAGCGCTCGCCGGCGGCGTTGAGCAGAATCGCGCCCTCGCCGCGGCAGCTCTCGCTGATCAGGAAGGTGCGGCCCGGCTGCGGCGAGAACAGTCCCGTGGGGTGAATCTGCACATAGTCCAGATGCTCCATCGTAATGCCGTGCTCCTGCGCGATGTAGCAGGCGTCGCCGGTGAGCTGCGGGTAGTTGGTGGAGTGATCGTACACGCCACCGATACCACCCGTCGCCCACAGCGTATGGCGAGCATGAATCTCAAACGGCCCGCCGGTATGCACGCCCTCGGCGGCATTTGCGAGCTCGTCGGCGGGACGGACCGAACCGCCCTCGTCCACGGCAACAGCGACGACACCAGTGCACACCGTGGCCCCACCGCGCTCGGCCGTGAGGATGTCAGTCATGGCCACGTGCTCAAGAATCTGCACGTTGTCCAGCTTGCGGACGGCCTGGAGCAGCTTGGTCGTGATCTCCTTGCCCGTAATGTCGGCATGGAAGGCGATGCGCGGGCGGCTGTGCGCGCCCTCGCGGGTAAAGTCGAGGCCGCCATCGGCCTTACGCTCAAAGTCCACGCCCATCGCCAGCAGGTCGTTGATGACCGAGCGGCTCGAGCGGATCATGATGTCTACGCTCTCGCGGCGGTTCTCGTAGTGACCGGCGTGCATGGTGTCCTCAAAGAAGGCATCGTAGTCCGAGCCCTCGGGCAGCACGCAGATGCCGCCCTGTGCGAGCATCGAATCGCACTCGTCGACCGCGCCCTTGGAGAGCATGATCACGCGCGTGCTCGTCGGCAGATTGAGGGCAGCGTACAGGCCCGCCACGCCGCAGCCGGCAATGACGACATCGCACTCCATGTCGGGGTATTGCTTGGTTTCCATAGGAATCCTCTCCCTTGTAATGTGACATAAGGGATGGTCCCTCATGTCATATTGGCTTAGCGCGCCGCGTACTCGAGCATGCGGTCGAGTGTGAGCTTAGCCTGGTCGGCGGCCTCGTCCGACACGCCAATCTGCACCTCGCCCTCTCCCGTCTCCAGGCAGCGCACGAGCTTTTCGAGCGTGATGAGATCCATGTTGACGCAGGTGGGCTGCACCGCGGGGAAGTAGAACTTTTTGCCGGTGCCCTGGCAGCGGCGCTCGAGCTCGTAGAGCACGCCGCGGACCGTCACGATGATGAACTCGCTGGCGTCCGACTCCTCGGCATACTTGATGATGCCGGCGGTGGAGCCGATGTAGTCGGCCTCGGCCAACACGTCGGCCTTGCACTCGGGGTGCGCCAGTACGAGCGCGTCGGGATGTGCCTCCTGCGCATCGACGATCTGCTCGACGGTGATGATGTGGTGGCGCGGGCAGTAGCCCTTGTTAAGCAGGACATGCTTTTGCGGCACCTGCTCGGCTACGAAGCGACCGAGGTTTTGGTCGGGAATGAACAGGACGTGCTGCTGCGGCAGCTCGGACACGATCTTGACAGCGTTGGAGCTGGTGACGCACACATCACTCCAGCTCTTGATCTCGACCGTCGAGTTGACGTAGCAGACGACAGCCAGGTCGTCGCCGTACTCGGCGCGGGCGGCGTCGACCGTCTCGCGCTTGACCATGTGCGCCATGGGGCAGTCCGCGCCCGGCTCGGGCAGCAGCACGGTCTTGGTGGGGTTGAGCAGCTTGGCGCTCTCGCCCATAAACTCCACGCCGCACAGCACGATAGTCTGCTGCGGCAGGCTCTTGGCGAGCTTTGCCAGGTAGAAGCTGTCGCCGACGTAATCGGCCACAGCCTGGACCTCGGGTGCCACGTAATAGTGTGCCAGGATCACCGCGTCGCGTTTGGTTTTAAGTTGTTGAATGGCCTCGACGAGCTCTGCGGGCACCAATGCCGCGCGCTCCGTTGCCGTCGTTGCCGATGCCAGGCCGGCCGCAATGTCGCGTGCAAGCTCCGATGCATCCATGTTCGCGCTCTGTGCCATCAAGGCCCCTCTCTTTTGGCGAATCTTGGGGCTTTAGTATGACACCTAGGTTTACAGCTGACAAGACAGCTGTAAACCTAGATGTAAAGTTGAAATAAAGATTCGATCATGCGGCAGGCCCATTTTCGAACTGGCAAACTGAGGATAGCCGAGCTCTCGATAGCGTAGGAGGCATCTTTGGACGGCCGCCGCGCATGGTCGACGGCATGCCCGCCAGGCAATCGCTCGCCGGCGCCAATCCGCTACAGTGGAGCAGCCGCCGGGGTCAGCTGCTTGATATAGGCCCACATGCGCTGCTTGGCCGCTTTGTCGGTCAGCGCCGCCTCAAAGCCATCGAGCGCGAGCACGCGGCGGCCCTGCACATGGACGATCAGACCGGGCTTGAGCATGGCGGTGTCGAAGTCATCAATCGCCACGAGCATGTCGGCGTAGGTTTCGCGCATGACATCGGCCGCGCTGTTATCGAGCAGCAGCACCGCCTCGGGGTCCAAGGCCTCAAGCGCCTCGCGGAACAGGTCGCACGGCAGGGCGTGGCCCACCGCCACAGCTCCGTCGCCTGCGCCGGCAACACTCGCCAGCACACAAAAATCTTCGGGCGCGTAACCGATTGCCCCGAGCGCCTTGCGCAATGCGGCACCATCCGCGCCGGCGGCAAGTTCGCCGCCCGAACGCTCGGCATCATCCAAATCGCCTTTGACCAGTACGATCGGCGAGCACGCGTTGCCCGCGATACGCACGCCACGGGCCGCAAGCGATGCAAGCTCCTGCTCGGCCGCCTGGGCGATGGCTTCTTTTTTCTGGCTTTGTGACGTGGGCATGCGCTCTCCAATCGTTTGCGTGCCCACCATTATATAAAAGAGCCGCCCGCGAGTGGTTGCTTTGCGGGCCGCTGGGTATAAGCACGGTCGTACTGAGTTTTACGCGGCCGAGCCGCGTCGCATCATGGAGGTCACCATGGCTGACATTAAGCAGATTACCCCCGAGAACTTCGATTCCGTCGTTAGCGACAACCTTCCCGTACTGGTTGATTTTTGGGCGCCCTGGTGCGGGCCCTGCCGATCGCTCTCGCCCATCGTTGACGAGGTGGCAGACGAGCTGGCCGGCAAGCTGGCTGTAGCCAAGTGCAACGTCGATGACAATCAGGACCTGGCCATGAAGTTTGGCGTCATGAGCATCCCCACGCTGATTGTCTTTAAGAACGGTGAGGAGGTCGACCGCTCGGTCGGCGCGCTGCCCAAGGCAAGGCTGCAGGCACTGCTGGAGAAGCACCTGTAATACGCTGGTTACATTTTGGCGTCCTGCCGCCGTCCATGAGCGCTTTTGCACCGCTAGCCGGACTTCTGGGTGTACCGCGTGCGACCACGGATAGTATGGTAGATACAAACAGCCCCCAGTGAACGGGTGCGGGTCACACAGACTCGCACCCGTTTTCTTATGCGGTAGCGCCCCGCGCGGACGTAGTAGAATCTGAACCACTGGATTGCCCCGAACATAAGGAGATCTCACATGCATGACGTCGGAATGAACATGAGCCAGCTTGCCATGAGCGTCAAGCAGGTCGACGACACCATCGAGCTCGCCCACGAGTGGAGCCATCAGCTGCTGCATGCGACCGAGAATTTTGACATGGAGCGCATTGGCGCCAAGCTCGAAGCTGCCATGACCGCACTGCACGAGGCGCATGACGCGCTCGAGGGCTACGAGGAAGCCATCGAGGCTGACCACAACTCCGTCGGCTCCGTAAAGCTGGTGTAGGGTGTCCGAACACGAACACGAGCACGGCTGCGGGCACGACCACCGCAACGGCACGGGCGACGAGGCGAGCTGCCGTTGCGGCGGCGGCTCCGAGCTGGTCCGTTTTTCGGTCACCGCGCCCGATGACCTACTGCGCCGCTTTGACGAGCAGATCGCACGCCGCGGCGACGTGGCCAACCGCTCCGAGGCAGTGCGCGATTTGATTCGCGCCTCAATCGCCAAAGAGCAAATGCGCACGCCCGATGAGCACGTTATCGGGTCGCTCACCATGATCTACGACCATCACACCGGCGACCTGACGCGCCGCCTGGACGAGGTGCAGCACGACTACACCGACGAGATCGTATCGACGATGCACGTGCATCTGGATCACCACAACTGTCTGGAGATTCTGGCACTCAAGGGTCGCGGCGAGCGCGTCTACGAACTGGCCGACCGCCTGCTGGGCCTGCGCGGCGTTAAGCACGGCGAGCTCACCTGCGCCGCCACCAGGCAAAGTCTGGGGCTATAGCGGGATTTCCCGCAGCGCACCTGCCAAAAAGGGACAGGTTTGTTTTGGCGGGTTTAGAAGTTTTACCTACCAAAATAAACCTGTCCCTTTTTGGTCGGTTTTGATGAGGGGTGTCGCATGCGGCATGTGCATATTCATGTGACGGGCATTGTGCAGGGCGTTGGCATGCGGCCATTTGTGTATCGCGAGGCTATGGCGCATGGCATTTGCGGCTGGGTACTCAATGCGGGCGACGGCGTGCACATCGAGGCGCACGCTCCGGCCGATGCACTCGATGCTTTTGTTGCCGCGCTTTCTGAGCATGCGCCTGCGGCAGCCCGCGTAGAGCATGTCGAGACTATGGACCTGGCAGCCAACGATTGGGATGCCGCCAATGAACAGGGTTTCCGCATCGTAGCATCGCAGGACCAGACTGCGCACACGACGCTCGTCTCCCCCGATATCGCCACCTGTGACGACTGCCTGCGCGAACTGTTCGACCCCGCCGACCGACGCTATCACTACCCCTTTATCAACTGCACTAACTGCGGCCCGCGCTTTACCATCATCCGATCGCTGCCTTATGACCGAGCGGCCACGTCGATGGATTGTTTTCCCATGTGCCCCAAGTGCGCCGCAGAATATGCCGACCCGCTCAATCGGCGGTTTCACGCACAGCCCGATGCCTGCTTTGATTGCGGGCCGCATATTACCTGGCGCGAGGCGGGCGTGGGCAATGAGTCGGGCGAAGCCGCCGCGTCGCCGGCCGTCGGCACCACGCGTGAGACCAGCGACGCCATTATCGACCGCTGTGTTGAGCTGCTGGCCGACGGCGGTATCGTCGCCATCAAGGGTCTGGGCGGATTTCACTTGGCATGCGATGCCTCCAACGAGCAGGCGGTAGCCGAGCTTCGCCGCCGCAAACGCCGTAGCAATAAGCCGCTTGCCGTTATGGTGCGCGACCTTGCCGACGTTGAACGCCTGTGCCATGTCAACGACGTTGAGCGCGGCTTGCTGGCCGGCAGCATTCGCCCCATTGCGCTGCTGCGCCGACGTGCTATTTGCGAGAGCGGCGGCTCCCCCGACGCCCCCGCGCTCGCGCCGTCCGTCGCGCACGACCTTCCCGAGCTCGGCGTCATGCTCCCCTACACCCCGCTTCAGCATCTGTTGCTTGCCGCGGCAGAAGCCCGCGGTATGCACGCGCTCGTCATGACCAGCGGAAACCTGAGCGAAGAACCCATCGAGACCGACGACGACCTTGCCTGGGAACACCTCGTTGCCGCCGGCATCGCCGATGCGCTGCTCGGTAACGACCGCGCAATTCTGTCGCGCTACGACGACTCTGTGGTACGCGTGGTCGACAGCGCCGTTATGCCCGTTCGCCGCGCTCGCGGATATGCACCCCAGCCGCTGCCGTTGCCGGCGCTCAACGGCGCTCCGTCCTGCGTGCTCGCCTGCGGGCCACAACAAAAGGCCACGATTGCGCTCACGCGTGAAGGGACGAACGGCGAGGCAACCTGTTTTGTGTCGCAGCATATCGGCGATGTTGAAAACGGCGGGACCTTCGATGCCTGGAACGCCGCGCGCACGCGCTTGGAAAATCTCTTTGACTTGGCGCCCGCCGCCTTGGTCTGCGATGTACACCCCAGTTATCTATCGAGCCAGTGGGCGCGCGATCAGGCGCGAAAATGCAATCTGCCGCTCGTCGAGGTGCAACACCATCATGCGCATATCGCGAGTGTAATGGCCGAGGCGATTGTCGCAGGCCGGCTTGCGCCCGATGCACGCGTCCTCGGCATCGCCTTCGATGGCACGGGCGCCGGTACCGATGGCACCATATGGGGCGGTGAGTTTCTTGTCGCCCGTCTCGCCGATTTTGAGCGCGTCGCGCATCTGCGCACCTGGGCGCTTCCCGGTGGCGCCGCATCCGTACACGATGCCCGCCGCAACGCCTTTGCCCTGTTGAGCGAACTCAACCTGCTCGAGCACCCGGGAGCCGTGGGGCTTTTGGACAGCCTTGACGAACAGACGCGCAGCATAACGGCAACGATGATCGAGCGCGGCATCAACAGCCCGCGCACCAGCAGCATGGGTCGCTTGTTTGATGCCGCAGCCGCGATTCTGGGCATTTGCGGCCAGGCGACCTACGAGGGTGAACCCGCCATCGAGCTTGAGGGCGCCGCCTGGCGCGCGCTCGGCAGCGAAAGTATCTGCCCCACCGGCAATATGACCAGCTTTTCCGTAACCGAATCATCCCGTCCGGACGACTGCCATGTTCTGAACTCCAGATCGCTTATTGAGGAGCTTTTGGAGGGAATCAGGGCCGGCGTGCCCGCCGGCCAGCTCGCGCTCGACTTCCACGTCACCATCGCACGCGCGTCGGCCCGCATCGCAAACGAGATCTGCGCCCGTGAAGGCCTCGACACCGTCGCACTCTCGGGCGGTGTGTTCATGAACCGACTTTTGCTCCAGTTCCTCACCCGCGAGCTCAAAAGCATGGGTCTCACCGTCTTGGTTCCCCACTCCGTGCCCGTCAACGACGGCTGCATCGCCTACGGTCAGGCGGCAATCGCGCGCGCCCACCTCGCGCAGATCGCATCGCAGTAGCCCGATCTCGCTCGTCGCCGCGCCAACTGTCTCACGGGCGTAACGCGTTTGCCCGCGAACCCCGCGAGCGCTACCATCAAGCAATGGATTATCAAGCGCCTATCCAGCGCAAAGCGTATAAAAGGGGAACAATATGTGCCTTGCCGTTCCCGGCAAAGTAGTCAAACGCGACGACGACCTCAAGGCCACCGTCGACATGATGGGCATCGAGCGTCCGGTGTCGCTACGACTCGTGCCGACGGCACAAGTAGGCGACTATATTCTGGTGCACGCTGGATTTGGCATCCAGATCGTCGACGAGCAGGAAGCGCAGGAGACGCTCGACCTGGTCAACACCATGACCGAACTGGTCGAAGAAGACCAACTGGCCAGCAACCCGGCCGAGGCATACTAGTGGCGGCCGGACAGCCGGCTCGCTCCGGTATCGACTTTTCGGCATTTCGCGATTCCAAGCTGGCCCGCGAGCTCATCGAACGCATCCGTGAACTCGTCGGCGACCGCACCATCAACCTTATGGAAGTCTGCGGCACGCATACCGTGAGCATCGGGCGCTATGGCTTTCGCTCCATTATGCCGGCCGGGCTCAAGCTGCTGAGCGGCCCGGGCTGCCCCGTCTGCGTCACCGCCAACCGCGACATCGACCACGCAATCGCGCTCGCCAACATAGACGGCGCCATCATCACCACCTTTGGCGACATGATGCGCGTGCCCGGATCATCCACCTCGCTCGCTGCGCAAAAGGCGGCGGGGCGCGATGTCCGCATCGTCTATTCCCCGCTCGACGCGCTCGACATTGCCGAGCAAAACCCTGATCGCCCGGTCATTTTTATGGGCGTGGGCTTTGAGACTACGACGCCCACCATCGCCGCCGCCATCTTGGAGGCCGAGGCGCGCGGGCTTTTGAACTTCTCGGTCTATTGCGCCCACAAGACCACGCCGCCGGCGTTGCGCGCCATCGCCAACGACCCCGAGACCACCATCGACGGCTTTATCCTGCCGGGCCACGTCGCCACCATCACGGGCTTGGCGCCCTTTAGCTTTTTGGTCGACGAATTCAATACCCCGGGCGTGGTCACGGGATTTGAACCGGTCGATATCCTGCAGGGCATCTGCATGCTGGTCCAGATGGTTGTCGAGGACAGGCCGGCGATTGACAACGCCTACCGCCGTGGCGTCAACGCAGACGGCAATCCCGTGGCGCGCCAGCTGGTCGAGCAGGTGTTTGAACCATGCGACACCACGTGGCGCGGGCTGGGGCCGATTGCGGCTTCGGGACTCGCCATTCGTCCCGAATTCTCGCGCTTTGATGCCCGCACCCGCTTTGATGTGCCCGTTGAGGCGACAGTCGAGCCGCGCGGGTGCCGCTGCGGCGACGTGCTGCGCGGGGCCATTACGCCGAGCGACTGCCCGCTCTTTGGCCGCACCTGCACGCCCGAGCACCCCGTCGGCCCGTGCATGGTGAGCTCCGAGGGCAGCTGCGCGGCGTACTACCGCTACCGCAACTAGCCCGGACACACCCGCACACCGGCACCTCCCACGATTGGAGTTTTGGATATGTCCCATAGCATCACCGATAGCACCGTCCTGTTGGGCCACGGCTCCGGCGGACAGATGATGAAGCGCATCATCGATGAGGTCTTTTTAGATGCCTTTGGTTCGCCCGAGCTGCTCGAAGGCAACGATGCCGGCGTCGCCGCGCTGCCCGCGAGCGGGCGCATCGCCATGTCGACCGACAGCTTTGTAGTCTCGCCGCAGTTCTTCCCCGGTGGCAACATCGGCCGCCTCGCCGTGTGCGGAACCGTTAACGATGTCGCGACCTCGGGCGCCAACGTGCGCTACCTGTCGTGCGGCTTTATCCTTGAAGAGGGCTATCCCATGGATAAGCTCCGCCAGATTGTGCAGACGATGGCCGAGACGGCGCACGAGGCGGGCGTGTCCATAATCACGGGCGACACCAAGGTGGTCGAGCGCGGCGGGGCCGACGGCGTCTATATCAATACCGCCGGCGTGGGCGAGGTACCCGCGGGCGTGGCGCTCAGCGGCGCAGACTGCCAGCCCGGCGATGTCATCCTGGTCTCGGGTACACTGGGCGACCACGGTATCGCCATCATGAGCCAACGCGAGGGCCTGGCGTTTTCGAGCACCATCGAAAGCGATGCCGCGCCGCTCAACCACCTGATTGCCGACGTTTTGGCCGCAGCGCCCGGCACGCGTTGCTTTCGCGACCCCACGCGCGGTGGCCTGGCGTCCACACTCAACGAGTTTGCCCAGGCCAGCGGTGTTGCCATGGAGGTCGACGAAGATGCCGTGCCCGTGCGTCCCGACGTGCAGGCAGCCTGCGAGATGCTCGGCTACGATGTGCTGCAGGTGGCAAACGAGGGCAAGATGGTTGCCGTCGTGCCGGCCGAGCAAGCCGATGCCGCGCTGAGCGCCATGCGCGCCGCCCGCTACGGCGAGAATGCCGCCATCATCGGCCGCGTGCTGCCACTTGCCGAGGGCGCCCATCCCGCCGTGCGCGTGCGCACCGGCTGGGGCTCGACCCGCATCCTCGACATGCTCGTAGGAGAGCAGCTGCCGAGAATTTGCTAACGACAAAGGCTCAGGGCTATTAAAGATATTCAGATTCCAAACATGCCCGGCACGCATGCCCAGTATCATGGGGTGCGTTTTACAACTCAAGCGGCAGGAGCACCCATGGCAGCAGCTTTTTCCCATGTGATCTTTGACCTGGACGGCACCATTCTCAACACGCTCGAGGACCTGGCGGCCGCCGGCAACCATACCTGCGAGGCGCACGGCTGGCCCACGTTTGCCGTTGACGAGTACCGCTACAAGGTGGGAAACGGCATGCTCAAGCTGGTTGAGCGCTTTATGCCCGCCGAGTACGCAGACGACGGCCGCATGTTTGAGCAGACGCTTGCCGAGTTTAGGGCTTACTACGGCGAGCACAAGGAAGACCACACCGCTCCCTATGCCGGCACGATCGAGATGCTCGACCGCTTGCGCGCCGCGGGCGTTCAGCTTGCCGTGCTCACTAACAAGGACCACGTCTCGGCGGCTCCGCTTATCGAAAAGTATTTTGGTTCCGAGCGCTTTGCGCTGGTGCAGGGCCGTGTCGATGCGTTTCCGCCCAAGCCCGAAGCACCCGTCACGCTGCATGTGATGGAAGAGCTAGGCGCCGACCCGGCGACCACACTCTACGTAGGCGATTCCAATGTCGATATCCTGACCGGCCACAACGCCGGCCTTAAGAGTGCGGGCGTCAGCTGGGGTTTCCGCGGCCGCGCAGAGCTGGAAGCCGCCGGCGCCGACTACGTGGTGGACACCCAGGGCGAGCTCGCAGCGCTAATCCTGGGCGAGTAACGAGCGACACTGCTTAACGCAGCTGCGACAAGGCTGTTGCACGGAAAGTAGTCATTGGGGACGTTCTTAAACGACTAGTCAGACAAGAACGCCCCAACGACTACCCCAACAATGGCAACGCCGCAGGTAGAGGACGGACAGCGAGCGGACACCAGAGCGAACAAATTGGCATGAAAAGAGGACGGCATAGACCTTCTGGTCATACCGTCCTCTTTGAATGACAAGTTGTCGCTCTGGTGCCCGCGCAGCGTCGAGCAGTTGCGGCGTTTGGTAAAACGCCGCAACGAACTAGCTCAGCATTGCATCCATCATCTCGGAGTTGACGGAGTCGTCGGCAGACCACTCGCCATCGTCGTTGCAGGTGTACTTGAAGATAACCGTGGTCTTCCTGGGCTCGGTGGCCTTGGTCACATCGACCATAACCTGACCGGCCATCTTGTACAGCTCGTCATCGGAAGGAACCGTGTCAAGCGCAGTGACCTTCTCCTGATACTGGGTGGAGAAGTCCTCGACGATCTTGTTCATAGACTTGCAGGTGATGGAGACCTCGGCGGTCGCGACACCCTTGTCTTCGTCGACCGTCACGTCGCCGATCTTGTAGTCAAAGCCCTCGAGATAGGTCTTGGCATACTCCTTGGGATCGATACCCAGCTGCTCGAACTCGTCGCCCGAAGCCTCCTCCAGACCAGAGAGGAAGTCGTCGCCACCGTTCTTGACCTCGTCAAACTGAGTCGTAAGATCCTCGGTGATGAGCTCCTCAACCGAAGGACCTCCACAGCCGGAAAGCACGACCACACATGCAACCAAGACGGCCATGAGGGGTGCAAGCAGCAGCTTCTTTTTCATGTTGTTCCTCCCAATGAGCGGCACTGCGCTTCCCAGACGCGGCGCACGTTGTAATAAGTAAGCCCATACTATCCGCTTATGAACACCCTCGGCAACGCGAAGGCACGGTCGGTTCGTTTTAGCGTCCGAACGGTTTGCAAGCCCGCCCAACGTGCAATAAAACGCTTTCCCGCGGTGCAATCAGAACCACCCTTAAAAAGGGTGGTTTGCTCTTAGGGTATAACCCACGGGCCCCGGGCTCGCGTCTAAAGGCGCGGGCCCGGACTTCGTCCAGGCCCAGTGCATCTTGACCCGTGGCGCGCCGGTCGAACCGGCGGGATCACCCCCTCTTGAAGGGGTCCTCGTACTCCTTCACGCTCAGCTTGTCCAGCGCGATGTCGTGGGACTCCTGCTCCCTGATGTACTTGGCGATCGTCGCCTCGTTCAGGCCGACGGTGGACACGTAGTAGCCCTCCGCCCAGAACTTCCTGTTGCCGAACTTGTACTTGAGGTTGGCGTGCCTGTCGAATATCATCAGCGAGCTCTTCCCCTTAAGGTAGCCCATGACGCTCGCGACGCTGTACTTCGGCGGGATCGCCAGCAGCACGTGCACGTGGTCGGGCATCAGGTGCCCCTCGATTATCTCGATCCCCTTGTACTCGCACAGCTTCCTGAGGATCTCCCCCATGTCGCTCCTGATTTGGTTGTAGATCACTTTGCGCCTATACTTCGGCGTGAACACGATGTGGTACTTGCACATCCACTTCGTGTGGGAAAGGCTGTAGGCCTTCTGGGCCATGGCGACCACCCCTTCGACTCGAATTCTTGACGGCCTGAACAATCGTCAATATCGG